>JANNJH010000486.1:0-4093 GCA_031405775.1 Sphingomonadales bacterium
CTCGCCCCGCAGCCGCGTCGCGATCGAGCCGTCGCGCCGCATCGCCTCCAACTCGTCGGCGCGGTAGGGCGTGTCTTCCTTCGGCATGACCCAGGTGGCGGTGCGCTGAAAGAGATGCAGGCGACCGGCGACCTTGGCCACCTCGGGCACCATCTGTACGGCGCTGGCCGCGCTGCCGATCACGGCGACGGTCTTGCCCGTCAGGTCCGCGCCGGTCGGCCATCGTGCGGTGTGCCACGATTCCCCCTGGAAAGAATCGCGCCCCGGGATGTCCGGCATCTGCACCTGATTATACATTCCCAGCGCACTGATGAGGATCTTGCATGTCACGGTGCGTTCGTCGGTGAGCGTGAGCGTCCACTCGTGCGCCACATCGTTCCAGCGTGCCGCGACCACGCCGACACCGTAGCGGATGTGCGGTCCGACGCCGTATTTGTCGACGCAATGCTGCATGTACGGGTGGATCTCCCCGCGCGACGCGAATGGCCTCGACCAGTCGTGCTTTGGCTCGAAGGTGAAGGAATAAAGATGCGAGGGAACATCACAAGACAGGCCAGGATACCGGTTGTTATGCCACGTCCCGCCCGCTTGAGCTTCGCGCTCGAGGATGACGAAGTCGTCGAAGCCGGCCTCGCGGAGCTTGATCGCGGCGGCGATACCGCCGGGGCCGGCGCCGATGATCGCGACATTCACCCATTCCGGAAGCTGATCCTTGCGCTCGCCTTGGGCTGATTCACTCATCTTTTAAAATCCTATGAAACCGAATGCATCTCATTTGATATTGAAGCCAAGCGTCACTCCGTATGTCGCCGGGCGCCCCGCAAAGCGGGCACTCGTATCGAGCGCCGGGATGACGTTTGTCCAGTAGTATTTGTTGAAGATGTTCTTGCCCCAGATCATCACCCGCCAGCGCCCGTCGGGAGCTTCATACCCGAGCCTTCCATCGACGGTGGTGTATGGCTTGAGCTTGAAAACATGGGTTAGGCCGGGCAGGATCCGGGTGAGCGGATCGGGCGGATAAACGAAGGTTCCTCCGCCAAGCGCGGCATCGGCCGAGGATTGGCCGTTGGCGCCGGCACCGACAAATGCGGCGCCACCCCCGGCGAGTTCATAGCGATAGTCGACATTCACCGAATAGCTCCACTTCGGCGTGAACGGCAGCGGTTCGCCGGCGAAATCGGTGACGACGCCCTGCACGTTGAAGCCATTGTATTCGCGGACCTTGGAGTCGAGATAGGTCAGTGAACCGTTAAACGTCAGGCCTTGGACCGGTCGGAATGTGATATCGGTCTCGGCGCCGAGAATGCTCGACTTGGGTATGTTCACCAACGCGTCAAGAATGTTAAAGATGGGATCTAGCAACTTTCCGCGGATCTGCTTGTCGCGATAATCATTGTAGAACACCGCGGCGTTCACTTGGAGGCGGCGGTCCAGCAGGGTAGCCTTAATGCCTGCCTCATAGGCGGTTACCGCTTCCTGCGTCACCGGCTGGAACTGGACGAAGGAAGAAGCCGCGAGGGTCGGGTAGCTGCCCGCCTTGTAGCCGCGCGAGACGTTCGCATAAAGCAGCTTGTCGCTGTCGATACGGTAGTCGACGCCGACCCGCCATGACACGTTGTCCTCCTTGAGCGTCGACAGAAATGGGAAGCCGGGGACGTTATTCTCGTTGAGCGTCAGGCAGTCATTGATGCCGATCGGCGTGAAAGGCACGGTGCCAAGAAAGTTTCCGAGCAAGTTGAACAGGTTGGCAATTTCGATGTTTGTGACATAATTGCAGTTATAGTCGCGTATCCGCGAGTTCGTGTATCGTGCGGCGGCCTTGATCGTCAACGCGGACGACAGATCATATTCACCATTGGCAAAAAACGCATAGTTGCGAATGTTCTGCCGATTGAGGTCGCCGCTGCTTGTGATGTCCAGGTTCGACGGATTATGGTTCGTCTGATCAATGAAGAAAAGGTTGTGGTCCTCCAGCGTCTTGCTGTGCTCGAAATTTGCGCCGAGCACCCAGCGGAAGGCAGAACCCGCCGCGTTCGCGAGGCGGACTTCCTGGTTAAGGGAGGTTATCAGGCCGTCCTGCTTTGGAAAGTCGAGACCGACCAAATAGGAGCCGTCGCCGTCGGTCGCCTGCCGCCGCTTGTAGTGAGCGTAGGATGTCAGCGACGTCAGCGTCAGGTCATCGCTGAGATCGATGTCGGAGCGCAGCGTCGCCTGGTAGAACTTCTGGTTGCTGCGCGGCGTAAAAATCCCGGTCGACCAGTCGGCCGCCCGCGGGTTCTCGGGAGAAAAAGGCACATCGGCGAGGCCTTTCAGGATTTCCGGCGTCGCGATCCCCGGCACGCCAGGGCGCACGGCGACGAGCTGCTGGGCCTGCGGCTCGGACGTGTCGATCCAGCCGTTGAGGTTGAGCGAAAAGCGGACATGCTCGGTTGCGTCCCAATCGGTGATCAGCCGTCCGGCAATATAGCTCTGTTTTCCGTTCCGGTCATCAGGCCGACTGGAGCTGATCTGCCAGCCGTCGGCATTGAGGCCGGTGACCGCCAGCCGTGCACGCAGCGTATTCGAGATCGGACCGCTGATATACGCATTGCCAGTGACCTGATTAAAACGACCAAAGCCGATGTCGCCGCCGATCTGGAGATCCTTGGTCGGCTTGGCGGCGACGTAGTTGATCGCGCCGCCGGTCGAATTCTGGCCAAAAAGCGTGCCTTGAGGTCCTTTCAGCACTTCGATTCGGTCCAAGTCGAACGCAGAATGGGTCGTAAGCACGGGGAATGGCAACGGCGCTTGATCGATATAAACGCTGACCGCCGGATAAACGCCGAGCGAACTCTCGTTGAAGCCGACGCCGCGCAGCGTGAATACCGGCGTGTTGGAAGTGCTTTGCGCGTAAGTCAGTCCCGGCACCGCGGCTGCAATGTCCTGCAACGAGGTGATGTTGCGCTCCGCGAGCATCTGGCCGGACAGTGCCGTAATCGTAAGGCCTACCTTGTTCAGCCTTTCCTCACGCTTGTTGGCCGTTACCACGATCTCGGCGGATTCCGCGTAACGTGACGACGACGCGAGAGGTGCTGACGGGGCGGTTTGCTGACTTGGCGCGGATGGGCCCGGTTGCCCCGGGACTACCGCTTGCGACGGCGGCACCTCCTGCGCCAGCGCGGACGAAGCGATTATCAAAGCTGCGCAAGCGCAACTAGCGGACAGGGCTGCGCCCCTTCCATCTCCAAACATTTCCGTCTCCCCAATGTTTGTTCTGTCAGTTTTAGACAGAGGTCCCAGTGGCAACTGGGGCCTCCCACCGATCTGCGTATACGTCCAACTCATTTTAACGTCGTGAAACCCATGTCTCCCACAACCGCCGTGCCGGACGTCAGTCTTGCTATTGCCGCTGGCAGTTGCTGTCTAATATCAACTTTAAGGTAATTGATACTAGCCGAATATCAGATGATCTTCGGCTCACGGGTCGATAAGCGCCCCTTCCGCAGCGGTTTGCATTCCTCGATGAACGCGCGCACCGTCCGCGAGATTGTCGTTACTTTGGTAAGCGTGGCCTGGAGGCCGCCGTCAGGCGGCTTGGGCGACCTGAGGGTCGGCATCGGCTTTCCAGTTCCACGGCATGAGTTCGTCCCAACGCGATGCCGGCCAGTTGCCGGCGATCCTGGCAGTGACGTCGGCGGTGTAGGACTGCGGGTCGACCCGGTTGGCCTTGCAGGTCTCGATCACGGAGTAGATAGCGGCGGCACGTTCGCCGCCGACCTTTGATCCGGCGAACAACCAGTTGCGGCGGCCGACGGCGATGCTGCGGATTGCGCGTTCGGCGATGTTGTTATCGATCTCGAGGCGGCCATCATCGAGGAACCGCACCAGCGCCGGCCACAGCTTGACGCCATAGCTGATCGCCTTGGCCATCTCGGACTTGGGCGACAGCCGCCGCAAGGCGTCGTCGAGCGCGGCACGAAGCGCATCGACCATAGCGACGGATCGGTCCTGGCGGGCAGCACGCCGCACATCGGGTGGTTGCCCACGCACGTCGGCTTCGACGGCGTACAGCGCCGCGATGCGATCGAGCAGGTCGCTGGTCAGCGCGGTCGGC
>JANNJH010000487.1:0-3528 GCA_031405775.1 Sphingomonadales bacterium
CCATCGGCAGGCCAGCGCTTCTCGGTCAGCCAGGATCTCGCCGGCATCCCGACCGGTGTGAAATATATCCGCACCCGCGCCAATTATGATTGGTACCATGCGTTGTTCGGCTCGGGCTTCGTGCTCAATCTGGGCGGCGAAGCCGGCTACATCGCCGGCTATGGCGGCAGCAGCGTCCTGCTCACCGATCGCTTCTTCCTCGGCCAGCCGCAGATGCGCGGTTTCAACATCCGCGGCGTCGGGCCGCGCGTGCTGCGAAGGTCATTCGACGCCAACGGCAATCCGATCACCGACCGCAACCAGGTTTCGGACGATGCGCTCGGCGGCAGGGCCTATTATCTCGGCCGCGCCGAAGTCCAGCTCCCGCTCGGGTCGGCCGGCGAGGAACTGGGGCTGCGACCGTCGATCTTTGCCGATGTCGGTGCGGTCTGGAACGTCAAGCGTCCGGCGCTGACCTGTCTGAACGTGCCGGCCAACGCGACCGGCCAGCGTCAATGCGAAGTCAACAGTGTCGATGCGACCCGCGGCGACAATTTCGACGAAGTCTTTCTTGGCGATACACCGTCGCCGCGGCTTTCGGTCGGCATCGGCGTTTCGTGGAACTCGCCGTTCGGGCCGTTCCGATTTGATCTTGCCAAGGCCTTGCTGAAAAAAGAAGGCGACGACACGCAACTTTTCCAATTCAACGTAGGGACTCAATTCTGATGAAAATGCTGCTCACTTCGCTTGCCCTCGCCACCGCCGCGATCGCCGCCCCGGTGGCCGCGCAGACGCTGCCGCCGGCGGTGATCGTCATCGTCAACATGGACGAGGTGTTCCAGACCTCGACCGCCGGCAAGACCGCGCAGGCCGAACTCAAGACCCGTCTCGATGGCATCCAGGCGCGCCTCGGCTCGTTGCGGACCTCGTTCGGCGCCGAGGAACAGACGCTGGGCCAGAGCCGGCCGACCGCGGCCGGCCCGGCGGCGACCGCTTGGGAAGCCAAGGTCAAGGATTTCACCACCCGCAAGACCCAGGCCGAACAGGAACTGGCCAAGCGCGACCAGGATTTCCAGGCGAGCCGCCAGTTTGTCCTCAAGCAGATCAATGACGGCGCCCAGCCGATCATTACGACGATCATGAAGGAACGCGGCGCGTCGATCGCGCTCGCCGAAGGCGCGACCTTGCAGCACACCGCCGCCATCGACGTCACCGCCGATGTCGTCGCCCGCATCAACAAGTCGCTGCCGCGCGTTTCGACCACGGCCCCGGCGGGCGCCCCGGCCAAGTGAACGACGCCGCCACCAGCGCCGACATTCAGGCGGTGATGGCGTTGCTGCCGCATCGCTTTCCGATGCTGCTCGTCGATCGCGTCGAGGACATTGTCCTCGGCGCGTCGGCGCGCGGCATCAAGGCGGTGACAATCAACGAGCCGTTTTTCGCCGGGCATTTCCCGGGGCGGCCGATCATGCCCGGCGTGCTGATCATCGAGGCGCTGGCGCAGACCGCCGGCGTGCTGGCGTTGCGGACGCTCGGCGACGCGGGCAAGGGCAAGCTGGTTTATTTCATGGCGATCGAGAATGCCAAGTTCCGGTCGCCGGTCGAACCGGGATGCCTGCTCGACCTCAAGGTCGAATTCACCCAGAACCGCGGCCGGGTCAGCAAGTTCAGCGGCCGCGCCGAGATCGCCGGCAAGCTGGTCGCCGAATGCAGCTTTACCGCGATGATCGCCGATCCGCCGAGCTAGACTCGCTTTCACTCAGAGAAACACGCCCCCCTCTCCCGCAACCGGGAGAGGGCTATCGATTCCACATTCGTGAAAGCGACCCTAGCCGAGATCGGCGGGGCGGTTGATGTTGTGCAGCGCGCCGCAATCGACTTCGCGGGCATTGCACGCCGTCGCCCAGCCGTGCAGCGCCCGGCCACCGCCGCTGGCGAGCCGGGCGAGCAGCGCTGGCGCGAGGCTGGCCGGCCATAGCCCGATTGCGCGCTGGCCGCTGGCAATGGCGGGGCCGGGGCTGAGCCGCGTCGCCAGGTCGGCCGGCAGGCCAAGCGTGTCGCACGGCGCGCAGAGCACGGCGTCGAAGCCATTGGCCGTAGCATGGGCAAGCGCCGCGCACAGGCCGCCAAGGGGGCCAAGGCCGGGCGTCGGCAGGTCGTCGATGCGACGATAGGGTGGCCAGTCGCGGCCACAGATCACCAAGGTTTCGACTTGGCCGGCGAGGCCTGCAATGACATGTTCGATCAGTGGCTTGCCGGCGAAAAGCGCCAGCGCCTTGTCGCTGCCAAAGCGCGTCGAGGCACCGCCGGCGAGGACGGCCCCCAAAATCCTCATGCGGTTGCTTTGAAAAGCTCGCGGCCGATGCGATAGCGGCGGATCGCGGACGTGTCGGCGCCGATCTCGTGCAGCCGCCCCGCCGAAAAGCCCTTCATGCCGCGCGCCTTTTCATCGAGATGACGTCGGAGCCGGCGCGCGGCGCGATTTCAAAGGTGTTGCGACACGCGCCGGAGGGCGAACATCGGCGGCGGCCTGTGGTATGGAGGGCAGGAAGCATCGGGCCTGTCTAGACCCTGGCGCCAGCGCGCGAAAGGCCGCCCAGGCCGCGCCGATCTCCACGGAAGCGGCCGGAGGCCGGAGGCGGGGGTGACATTCGCGCCGCGGGCGACTAATTGCCGACCCCGCATGATGAATCCCCCCGCAAACCCGCCGCACGTCGCGCCCAGCATTTTTCCCACCGCGCGGGAGGAAGCCCGGGTCGCCAACGCCCCGACGAGCGCACCGCAGACCGAACACCCGGCCTATGCCCTGGCGTTCCAGGACAATGATTTCCTGCTGCGCGAGGATCTGCGGCCGGTGCGGTTCCAGCTCGAACTGCTCAAGGCCGAACTGGCGCTGGGCGAGGCCGGAATCGATTCGATGTTCATCTTCTATGGCTCGGCGCGGATACCGTCGCCCGAGGAATGCGCCGGCGTGATCGCGGCCGCCAGGACGCCCGAAGCGCTGGCGGTGGCCGAGCGGCTCGTCGCCAAGTCGAAATATTACGACGTGGCGCGCGAACTGGCGCGGCTGGCGTCGCGCACGGATCACGATGGCATCCGCAGCTTCACCGTCTGTTCGGGCGGCGGGCCGTCGGTGATGGAGGCCGCCAACCGCGGCGCCTTCGATGCCGGCGCGCCGTCGGTCGGGCTCAATATCGTGCTGCCGTTCGAACAGGTGCCCAACCCCTATGTGACGCCGGGGCTGTCGTTCCAGTTCCACTATTTCGCGCTCAGGAAGATGCACTTCCTGATGCGCGCCAAGGCCGTGGCGGTGTTCCCCGGCGGTTTCGGCACCTTCGATGAATTTTTCGAACTGCTGACGCTGGTGCAGACCGGCAAGGTCGCGGCGCTGCCGATCCTGCTTTATGGGCGCGAATTCTGGACGAAGGTGGTGAATTTCGAAGCGCTGGCCGAGGAAGGCACGATCGCGCGCAAGGATCTCGACCTGTTCCATCTCGTCGAGACCGCCGAGGAAGGCTGGGCGATCGTCAAGGCGCATTTCGGCATGTG
>JANNJH010000488.1:0-11657 GCA_031405775.1 Sphingomonadales bacterium
AGATCGGCATGCGCCACAACCCGTCGTCCCCGCCCGAATAGCGCACTTCGCGAACCGCATGGCCGCGCTTGACACCCTCGGGCGTCTCCACCTCGACGGTCATCTTGTAACGCACGGTTCTGGTCGAGCCGCAGCCCGCCAACGCAAGCCCGGTCACGCCGCCCAGAAAGCCCAATCACCCCCCGCCGCGTCATGCCGCCGCCTCCATTCGAATGCGGCGAGGGGCTGATTTCCCCGCCTTCACGCCGCTTGCCAGTCGAACGCCAGCGCTTGGCCGCCTCGCCATGATAAAATGAAGCAGCCGGCATCGATCAGGGCAATTGTCATGGCGCCAGTATAGCGCCGCCGACGCGCCGCGAAACCCGCGTTGATGCCCGGGCGTTATAATGGTCAGACCCGAGGAATTCGTCATGGCCAAGCCCATCCGCAGCATCGCCACCGCGGCCACCAGCCTGGTCGCCATTTGCGGCAAGTGCGGCAAAAAGCTCGGCGGCGGTTTTGGTGCCCATGGCGACCAGCCGCTCGGCAAGGCGCTACGCAAAGCCCTTGGCCTGCCTGCCCCCAAGCGCTCGCGCGTCCGCATCGTCGAAACCGGCTGCCTGAAACTCTGCCCCAAGGGCGCCGTCGCCGTCATCCACAGTGGCGACCCCGGCGTCATCCTCGTCGTCCCCGAAGCGACCCCGGTCCTGACCGTCGCCGCCAGCCTCGGGCTGCTCTGAAACCGCCATTCCCCTTGCCCGCCCCATTCCCCTTGCCCGCCCGGCCCGCTACAGTTTCGTCGATGTCCGATCCCTGCACCCATCTCCTGTTGTTCGGCGCCACCGGCGACCTGTCGAAACGCATGTTGCTGCCATCGTTGTACAACCTTGATGCCGATGGCCTGTTGCCCGATTGCCTGCGTATCATCGCCACCGCCCGCAGCAATCATGACACCGCGGCGTTCACGGCGCTCGCCGCCACAGCGCTCGAAGCGTTCGTCGATGCCGATCGCTGTAACCCGGCGCATGTCGCGCGCTTCCTCGCCCGCCTGACCTATGTGTCGCTCGATGCCAACGACCCCGCCGGCTTCACCGCCTTGTCCGCCGCCGTCGGCGACCCGGCGCATCTGTCGATCTTCCTGTCGACCGCGCCCAGCCTGTTCGGCCCGACCATCGCCGGCCTTGTCGCCGCGGGTCTTGCCGGCGAAGGCGTCCGCCTCGCGCTCGAAAAGCCGCTGGGCTCCGATCTCGCCTCCAGCCGGCTGATCAATGACGCCGTCGCCGCCGCATACCCCGAGGATCGTACCTTCCGCATCGATCATTATCTCGGCAAGGAAACCGTCCAGAACCTGCTGGCGCTGCGCTTTGGCAACACGCTTTTCGAGCCTTTGTGGAACGCCGCCGGCATCGATCATGTCCAGATCAGCATCGCCGAAACCGTCGGCCTCGAAGCGCGCGCCGGCTCTTATGACGGCATGGGGGCGCTGCGCGACATGGTGCAGAACCATATGCTGCAACTGCTGGCGCTCGTCGCCATGGAACCGCCGGCGCGCTTCGACCCGACCTCCGTGCGCGATGAAAAGCTCAAGGTGCTGCGGTCGCTGCGTCCGATCGATCGCGCCAGCGTCGAAACCCATAGCGTCCGCGGCCAATATGGCTCCGGCGCCATCGCCGGCCAGCCGGTGCCCGGCTATGTCGATGAAGTCGGCAAGGCCTCGGGCACAGAGACCTTTGTCGCGCTAAAGGCCCATGTCGACAATTGGCGCTGGCACGGCGTGCCTTTCTATTTGCGCACCGGCAAGCGCCTGCCCGAACGCCTGAGCGAGATCATCGTCCAGTTCCGCCCCGTGCCGCATTCGATGTTCGGCGACGCCGTGCTCAAGCCCAACAAGCTCGTCATCTCGCTGCAACCCAATGAGAATATCGGCCTGACGATGATGGCCAAGGCCCCCGGCCTCGATCGCGACGGGCTGAAACTCCGCTCGGTGCCGCTCGACATCGGCATGGACAATGCCTTTGCCGATGTCCGCCGCCGCATCGCCTATGAACGCCTGCTGCTCGACCTCATCGAGGGCAAGCAGACGCTGTTCGTGCGCCGCGACGAAGTCGAAGCGCAATGGACCTGGATCGACGCCATCCGCGCCGGCTGGGCCGCCACCGACATGGCGCCCAAACCCTATGCCGCCGGCAATTGGGGGCCGAATGCGGCGATCGCGCTGACCGAACGCGACGGCGTCAGCTGGCACGACTGAACCGCCAACAAGGCCCCCAGACCCAATTCCAACCGCCGTCTTCCCTCTCCCCTTGAGGGAGAGGGCGACTCGCCAACGGCGAGCGGGGAGAGGGGTTTCTACCGCTCCACCCCGGCGCGAAACAGCAGCCGCGACGCCGCCAGCGTCACCAGCGCCAGCAGCGCCGGCGCCAGCGCCCACAAGGACCCGCGCGTCAGCAGCGTCGCCGTCCCCGCCCAGCTGCCGGCCATGACATATTCGGAAACCGCCAACAGCAGCGAGCCCTTCCGGCGAAAGCGAAACGCCTTGCGCCGTTGTGGCCGGCCGGCCCAGCTTTGCTGGATCACCGCCGAGACCGCCGCAACCAGGCACAAAAGCAACGCGATCGCCCCGGCGCGCATGTCCTGCGACAGCGTCACCAGCACCGGCACGCTGACGATGGCCAGCGGCGGCAGGCAGGCGGCCAGCATCTTCATCCGCGCCACCAGCCGCGGTTCGACCGGCGCCGCCGCGATCAGGTCGGGCGCATCCTCGCCGCACACCGTCAACCAGCCCAGGCTCGATGCCAGCAAGCCAGTGAACAGCACGCACGCCGCCGCCAGCCGCGACGGCGACACCCCGCCGCCGCCGAAGATCAACCCGAACGCCGGGATCATATAGGCGAGTTGCAGCGCCAGCGACGACAATAGCTCGGGATCGCGCCACAACAGCCGAAACTCCTTGACCAGCAGGATGCGCGCAAGGCCCGGACGGAAGCGTTGTATCGCGGTGTTGCGCCCGGCCCGCACCGCCCCCGCCTCCGCCGTCGCCGTCGTCGCGGCATCGAGCGGGTTCGCCGCCGTCGCGGCATCGAGCGCGCTCGCCTCGATCAGGTTGCGCGCCGCCAGCCGCGCCGATCCAAAGGCGCAGGCCGCCGCCAGCGCCAGCATCACCAGCAGCGGCAGCGGTTCGCCAAAAGTTGCGCGCGCCGGCCAATCGAGCGGCGGCGGCGGCGTCCGGCTGACGATGTCCTTGATGCGCCCAAAGACATCGGGCGCGAAATTCGGGGTTTGGGCGAGCACCGCGACACCGCCGGCGAACACCCCGCCGCCGACCTGGATGGTGATCCGTCCGCGCCGCCGCCCCAGCCGCCGGAACAGCCCGCCGGCGACGATAAACGCCAGCGACGTGGCGATGATGGCGATGACGACGATCATCGCGATGCCGCCGAGCCAGCCGGGATGGCCGAGCAGCGCCGATGCGAGCAGGAACGGTGTCGTGATGAACAGCAGCGGCAGCGCCACGGCGGCGTGGATGGCAAAGGCTTTCGCCGCCAGCACCCGCGCCGGCGGAATCGGCGCCGCCAGCAACAGGTCGAGATCGCCGCGATCGTGGAAGCTGCGCAGCACATAGATGCACGCCCCCGACAGCATCAGCAGCACCAGCGCGTAGCTCGCCGCCGCGACCGGGCCGATCGCCGCCACCGGCACGTCGGGGACGTTGCGCAAGGTCAGCGCCAGGCTGAACCCGAACCCGGCCGGCAGCAGCATCAGCACCACCACCGCGATCGCCCGCCCGATGCGTCCGGCGCGGCTGCCATCGCGAATCCACAGCCGCAGTTCGTGCCGGACCAGCCACGGCAGGCTGCCGCCGGTCATGACGCGACCGGGTCGACCAATTTTTCGCCCGAACCGCCGCTGGCACCCGCGCCCGGATGGGCGCCACTCGCAAGCGCGCCCGGATGGGCGCCACTCGCAAGCGCCAGGAACATCTCCTCAAGCGTCGCCCCCTCGCTGACGCCGCCGCGATTGGCGTCGCGCAATTCCGCCAGCGTGCCTTGCGCCACCAACCGCCCGGCGCGGATGATGCCGATGCGATCCGCCAGCCGTTCGGCGACCTCCAGGATGTGCGTCGTCAGGATGACGGTGGCCCCCGCCGCCACCCGCGCCGCCAGCAAATTCTTGACCTGCCGCGACGCCCCGGCATCGAGCCCGGTCAGCGGCTCATCAAGGATCAGCAATCGCGGCTCGTGGATCAACGCTCCGGCCAGCGCCACCTTCTGCTTCATGCCGCGCGAAAATGTCTCGCAGCGCGTGTCGCGTTGCTCCCAAAGCTCGAGCCAGCGCAGCAGCTCCTCGGCGCGCGCCATCGCCGTATCGGGCGCAACACCCCACAATCCGGCGACGAATTCGAGATATTCCATCGGGCTGAGCTTGTCATACAGCAGCGGCTCGTCGGGCAGCCAGGCGATGATCTGCTTGGCGGCGATCGGATCAGCAAGCGCATCGATGCCGAACACCGTGATGCCGCCGGCGTCGGGGCGCTGCAAGCCCGCCACCATCCGCAACGTCGTCGTCTTGCCCGCGCCATTTGGCCCGAGCAGCGCGTAAAGCTCGCCGGCGCGGATGCTCAGGTCGAGATCGTCGACCGCAACCTTGGCAAAGCTTTTGCGAAGGCCGGTCAGTTGCAGCGCAAGGTCCGACATCGGGCTCCTGGGAAAATCATTGATGCCATGCCTAGCGCGTCCCCGCCGATGGTGAAAGCCGGGCGTCGCCGGGCTCGCGAAAAAACGCCTTTGCGCCGCCGTGCGGCGCGGCCGGCGTTGTTCTAGAAGGATGATCCCGGGATTTGCAAAAAGGCGATTTCCGCCGGCGTCGATTCGCGGCCCAGAATATTGTTGCGATGCGGGTAGCGGCCGAAACGGTCGATGATGGCCTTGTGCCGCAGCTCGTATTCGAGGTTGTTTTCAAGGCCCGGCGCACCAAACAGCGATACCGCCATGCGGTGGATGACCGATGATTCGCTGTGCATGTAGGGCAAATAGAAAAATGCCCGCCGGTCGGCCGGAAATGCGGCATCGATGCCAAGCTGGACGGCTGTCTGGGCAAGCGCCAGCGCCAGCTTGTCATCGGCGAACGCCAGGCGATTGTCGCGGAAGATATTGCGCGAAAACTGATCGAGGACGATGATCTCGGCGAGGCGGCCGGCCGGCGTGGCGCGCCAGCCGAAAAGTTCGCAGCGGCCGGCAGCACCGTGCAAGGCGCCGAACCGCGCGCCAATCTCGGCATCGAGCGCGTCCGACCGCGCATAATATTGCGCCGGGACAAGTTCGCCGAACCAGAAGCGAAGAACGTCATCGGGGCCTTGGCGCGCCGTTGCCGTCATCGCGTTCGCTTGGCGAGGCCGCGCGGTGAAATCGCCGCGGCTTGCGACAGGTTTTTCGTCGTCCCTGGGCTTGGAAAGGCGGTCATGGCGGTGATCCTACCATGCCGGCGCGCCGCGGCCAGCACGTCGCTGACGCAACTGCCCGCGAATCTGCCGGTCACAGTCCCGCCACATACCCGCGATCGCCCCGCCAGAGTCCCGTGCATACCCCGCTGCCGCACCCTGAATCGCCGCGCGGTGCCCGGTCATTTTCGCGAATTGGACCTGCGCGCTTGCTTGCGGCGCCGCCACGTCCTACATTGATGTCTGCTCAGCCGCTCCGAAAAGGGGCGGCTGTTTCCGTTTCCAGAACACAAGGTTTGTCCGTCATGGCCGCTCCCACCCATCCGCTGATGCAGCACGCGACCGCCGCCTGGCTGGTCGACAATTCGGCGCTGACCTTCGAACAGATCGCCACCTTCTGCGGGCTGCATATCCTTGAAGTTCAAGCGATTGCCGATGATACCGCCGCCACCAAACTGGCTGGTCGCGACCCGGTTCGCAATGGCGAGCTTTCACAGGAAGAGCTCGATCGCGGCCAGGCCAATCCGGATCATGTGCTGAAACTGTCGCGCCAGCCCGAACAGTCGCGCCGCACCACCGGGCCACGTTATACCCCGGTATCGAAGCGCCAGGACAAGCCCGACGGCATCTTGTGGATCATCAAGAATCACGCCGAAATCAGCGACAACCAGATCTCGAAACTGATCGGCACCACCAAGACCACGATCGCCGCGATTCGTGACAAGAGCCACTGGAATTTCAGCAACTTGCAGCCGCGTGATCCGGTCACCCTCGGGCTCACCAGCCAGCGCGAAATGGATGCGCTGGTTGCCGCCGCCGCCAAAAAGGCCGGCATCGACACCTCGCCCGACATGGGCAAGCTCGGCGAGGAACGCGCCGCGCTGATCGAGCAGCTCCAGGCCGAACGCACCGCCGCGGCGCACATCGCCGAACACGGCGTGCCGACCGTTCCCGGCACCGCGCTCGAACAAGGCGAAGCGCTCTTTCGCCGTTGATCGTGCTGGGTTTCTAGTCCTCGCCGCCAACCAGCGGCAGGACCATTTCGCGCGGTGGCTCGCGATCGAGCAGACCCGCCGCCTTGAGGTCCGCCAGACCCGGCAGGTCGCGCCGCGAGGTCAGGTTGAAATGCGTCAGGAAGCCGGGCGTGGTGACATATTGCAGCGGCCGCCCCGGTGTCTCGCGGCGTCCTGCGGGCCGCACCCAGCCGGCCTCCATCAGCACGTCGATGGTCCCACCGGACACCGCAACACCCCGTATTTCCTCGATTTCCGGGCGGGTGACCGGTTCATGATAGGCGATGACCGACAGCGTTTCGACCGCGGCGCGCGAAAGTTTGCGCACCGCTTCGCGCGTCGGCCGCAGATGATGGGCAAGGTCGGGCGCGGTCTGGAATTGCCAGCGCCCACCGCGTTCGACAAGGTTGATGCCGCGCGGCGCATAGCTTGCCGCGAGTTCGCGCAACAGCGTGACAAGGTCGCCGCGGTCGCCGACATGGCGGGCGATGTCGGTCAGGCTCAACGGCGCTGCCGCAGCAAAAACAATGGCTTCCAATGCGCGCAGGGCATCCGGGTCGCTCATTCCCTGGCTCTTAGCAGGATCGGAGCGAACGCCGCGCCCTGCGACAGGCTGACCTTGCCCAGCCGGGTCAATTCGAGCGCCGCCACGAAGGTCGAGGCGAGCACCGATCGGGCGTAACTGTCATCGGCAAGGTCGCGCGGCAGGAAGCGCGACAATTCGGTCCAGTCGATGCTGGCGCCGAGCAATCGCTCAAGCCGCTCGATGGCTTCGTCGAGCGCCATCACCGGACGCCGGCGGACAACGTGAATTGCCTTGTTGTTCCGTGCCTTGATGGCGCCATAGGCCGTAAGCAGCTCGAACAATGTCGCATCGAAACGCGCCATGGTTTCGAACCTCAACCCCTCGGGCGCGGCGCGCACGAAACTGTCCCAGCCTTGTTGCGGGCGCGCCAGCAGCTTGGCGCCGGCCTCGCGCATGGCATCGAGTCGTTGCAACTGAAACTGCAATTTCAACGCCATGTCGTGCGGATCGGGCTCGGCCTCGGGGTCGGGAGGCAGCAGCAGCGCCGATTTGAGATAGGCGAGCCACGCCGCCATGACGAGGTAATCGGCGGCGAGTTCGAGGCTCAACACCTTGGCATCGCGGATGAAAGCCAGATATTGATCGACCAGCGCCAGGATCGAGATCTGCGCCAGGTCGACGCGCTGCGCCCGCGCCAGGGTCAGCAGCAGGTCGAGCGGGCCTTCCCAACTGCCGAGTTGCAGCACCAGCGTCGGCGGGCAGGTTCGCGGCGGCGTGTCGAAGGCGTCGTCGTCGATCACGCCAGGCTTAGCAACTGGTCCCGGGCGTCGGCCCATGTCAGCGCCGGGGTCGCGTCACCCTTGCCGGCCCAGACCATCGCCGCGTCGAGACGTGCCTTGGCGGCGTCGGTGATCGCCGGGACAGCGTCGCAGATCGACCGCATCTCGTTGAAATCGCCAGAACAATGCAGGGCTATGTCGCATCCGGCAGCAAGGCTGGCGATAGCGCGCGCGCCGAAATCCTCGAGTGCGGTGCTTCCCGCGGCATGGCCGCCGGCGGCGGGAAGCCCAAGCGCCTTCATGCCGAGGTCGTCCGACATCAAAAGCCCTGTAAAACCAATGTCATGGCGGATCAAGTCGATGACGATCGGTGACAGCGTGGCGCAGCGGCTGGCGTCGAGCGCGGTGTAGGTGACGTGCGCGGTCATCGCCATCGGGGCGTTGGCGAGGGTGCGGAAGGGTTCGAAGTCGCGTTCGAGCTCGGCGCGCGAGGCATCGACGACCGGGAGTTCGAGGTGGCTGTCGGATCGTGCCCGGCCATGGCCGGGGATGTGCTTGACGACGCCGCAGACGCCGCCCTGGCGCAGGCCGTCGAGCGTCGCCCGGCCCAGCGCCGCGACCTTCATCGGTTCGGCGCCAAAGGAGCGATCACCAATGATATCATGGCCTTCGGGGTCGCGGACGTCGAGCAGCGGCAAGCAATCGACGGTGATTCCAAGCGCGCGGAGCATCGCGGCGAGCGCCAGCGCGTTGAGCCTTGCGGCTTCGATCGCGGTGACTGGCGCCTTGTCATACAGCTTGTCGAAGCGCTCGCCGGTGGGGAATTCGGGCCAGTGCGGCGGGCGCAGGCGGGCGACGCGGCCGCCTTCCTGATCGATGAGGATCGGCAGGGCGCGGCCGGCGAGATCGCAAAGTGCTTCGGTCAGTGCCTTGACTTGATTGGGATTTTCGATGTTGCGCTTGAACAGGATATAGCCGGCGGGATCGGCGGCGCAAAAAAGCGCGCGTTCGGCAGCGCTGATGCTGAGGCCTTCGAGGCCGAGGAAGGTCGGTTGCATGGCTTTACTCCACCACCGCGCAGGCATCGCCTGACGCCTTAAGTTTTTGGCAGATTTCCGCCGAATCTCCGCCTGATCCGCGCAGACGATAAAGCGTCTTGCCGTTGCTTTCGACCGGGATGACGCGCTTGCTGAACGCCCCCATGCCGTGCTTCGTGGCGAGCGACGCCCAGGCGGCATTGGCCTTTTCTTCGCTGGAAAACGCCCCAAGTTGCACCGTGCCGGACTTTTTCGCCGCTGGCGTCGGAGCGGGTTTCGTCGGTTCGGCCACCGGTCTTGCCGAAACGATTGCCGCCGCTTTTGCCGGCGCCGGGGTCGCCGCAACGGCCTTCGGAAGCACTGGTTTTTCCGGTGCCGCGCGGGGTGTCACGGGCTTCGCCACGGGCGCTGCGCGGGGTATCACGGGCTTCTGCTCGGGCGTTGCCGGGGTGAAGGTGGGGATCGCGGCGGGTGCTGGCACGGCGATCGTCGGAATGGCCGTGGTCGCACTTGGAGTCGCACTGGGCGTCGCACGCGGAATCAGGTCGCGCGGCAGTCCGGGCGGCGCTGCCGGCGGTGCCGCCGGCTCGCTTCCCGCAGTGATCGCCGGCCCGCTTCCCGGGCGGGGCATCGGCGCTTCGGGCATCGCCGACTGGTCGATGACGCTGCCCGCGTCGATGCCTTCGCCGGCGGCATAGATCGTCTGGTCCTGGCCTTCGACGGCGAGTCCCTTGGGGTCGATCGGCGCGATCTTGTAGGGCCCCGGCGCGGCGGCGATCAGCGGCGCCTGCTCGGCGTTCATAAAGCCTGGCGTCGAGCCGCCATGCTTTTTCGACAAGAGCAGGATCAGCCCGACGGCGATGATCGCCATCAGGCCAAGCCCGATCAGCGACGTCCAGAACAACGACCGCTTGCTGACAATGGTGCGCGGCGCGCCGGCCTCCGCCAGCCAGGGCGCGTCATCATCGATATCGCGATCAGCGTTCCTGGGGGCCATCAGTGCAGCTCGTTCGCGGCTTCGACGCCCATCACCGACAGGCCGTTGCGGATGACTTGCCCGACCGCCCCCGCCAGCGCCAGCCGCGCCGCGGTCAGCGCCGGGGCATCGGCGCGGACAAAGCGGCGCGCGGCGTCGTCGTTGCCGATGTTCCATTGCGCGTGGAAGGCGGCGGCGAGATCGCCGAGGTAAAAGGCGATGCGGTGCGGCTCGCGCGCTTCGGCGGCCTGTTCGACGATGCGCGGCCACAGCGCCGCGACCTTGACCAGCGCCAGATCGGAATCGTCGAGCAGCGATAGATCGGGTTCGGGCAGGTCGATCCCGGCCTCGATCGCCTTTCTGCCCAGCGAGGCAATGCGGGCATGGGCGTATTGGACATAGAAGACCGGGTTGTCGCGCGACTGTTCCACCACCTTGGCGAAATCGAAATCGAGCTGCGAATCGGCGCGCTTGGTCAGCATGATGAAGCGCACCACGTCCTTGCCGACTTCCTCCACCACCTCCGCGAGCGTGACGAAATTGCCCGACCGTTTCGACATCTTCAGCGGTTCGCCGGCGCGCAGCAGCTTGACCATCTGGACGATCTTGATGTCGAGCGGCACCTTGCCGTCCGAAAGCGCGCGGACCGCCGCCTGCATGCGCTTGACATAGCCGGCATGGTCGGCGCCGA
Source organism: Sphingomonadales bacterium (assembly GCA_031405775.1). Lineage (GTDB taxonomy): Bacteria > Pseudomonadota > Alphaproteobacteria > Sphingomonadales > Sphingomonadaceae > Sandarakinorhabdus. Next base: position 10,439 of record JANNJH010000488.1, read on the forward strand.
ACATGTCGACCAGCGCCGTGAAGCCGCGTTCGAGCTTGTCCCAGTGATAGGCGACATCGCCGGCGAAATATGTCCAGCTGCCGTCGGATTTCTTCAGGGCGCGATCGCTGTCGTCGCCGAACTGGCTGGCGCGAAACAATGTCTGCGGCCGTGGCTCCCAATCGTCGGCCGCCTCGCCCTTGGGCGCTTCGAGGACGCCTTCATAGATCAGCCCCTTGGCCGCCAGCGTGTCGAGCGCCTGCTGCACGCGGGGTCCCAGCGAGGCTTCGGAAAAGAACACTTTCTGCCTTATGCCAAGCAGCGTCAGGTCGGCGCGGATGCGGTCCATCATCAAGGCGACGGTGCGGGTGCGGAATTTCTCCAGCCATTCGGCCTCGGGCGCGCCGACAAGCGCGTCGCCGAATTCGGCCGCGAGCGCTTGGCCGACCGGCACCAGATAGTCGCCGGGGTAAAAGCCTTCGGGAATTTCGATGGTCTCGCCGAGCGCCTCGCGATAGCGCAAATGCGCCGAGCGGGCGAGCGTATCGACCTGGCCACCGGCGTCGTTGATATAATATTCGCGGGTGACGTCGAAGCCGGCATATTCCATCGTCGCCGCCAGCGCATCACCGACGACGGCGCCGCGGCAATGCCCCATGTGCATCGGGCCGGTCGGGTTGGCCGAGACATATTCGACGTTGACGCGCTGCCCGGCGCCGATTTTCGAGCGACCGTAATCACCGCCGGCGGCGGCGATGGCGATCAGCTCCGCGCGCCAGACATCGGGCTTTAGCCGCAGGTTGAGGAAGCCCGGCCCGGCGACTTCGGCCTCGGCGACATCCGGCAGGCGCGCCAGCTTCTGCGCCACCATCACGGCGATGTCGCGGGGCTTCATGCCGGCGGGCTTGGCGAGCACCATCGCGGCGTTGGTGGCGAGGTCGCCATGGCTCGGGTCACGCGGCGGCTCGACTGTCACCGCGGCGGTGTTGAGCCCCGCCGGCAGGTCACCGGCGGCGATCAGCGCGGCAAGGGCATCGGCGACATGGCCGGTATAACGCTGGTAAAGGTTCAATTTGGAGTCCGGTATGGGATGGTCAAAGCCTTTCCTAACGGTCCCCGCCGCCGCCGTCATCCCCGCAGTCGCATCGGGCGTGGTGTCGGGGGCGATCGAATCGACCCTGGAGCAATTGACAACAGCGACTGGTGTTGTCATATAGTCCAACATGAAAGCCGAACGATT
>JANNJH010000489.1:0-4501 GCA_031405775.1 Sphingomonadales bacterium
ACCTGCGTCCGCGCATCACCCTGCTTGACGAAGGCTCCGGCGAAACCGCACGCTACCTGCTTGCCGTCGATGCCATCCTGTCGGTCAACGACGGCCAGGAAGTCTTCGCCGGCGACGTGGTCGCGCGTATCCCCAAGGAAGCCGCCAAGACGCGCGACATCACCGGCGGTCTGCCGCGGGTGGCCGAGCTGTTCGAGGCGCGCATTCCCAAGGACAACGCCATCATCGCGCGCATCAACGGTCGTGTCGAATTCGGCAAGGATTACAAGACCAAGCGCCGCATTTCGATCCGTCCCGAAGATGGCGGCGAACTCGCCGAATATCTGGTGCCCAAGGGCAAGCATGTCTCGGTGCAGGAAGGCGATTACGTCCGCCGCGGCGATTACCTCATCGACGGTAACCCCAACCCGCACGACATTCTCGAAGTGCTGGGGATCGAGCCGCTCGCCGAATATCTCTGCACCGAAGTTCAGGAGGTCTATCGCCTCCAGGGCGTGCGCATCAACGACAAGCACATCGAAGTGATTGTCCGCCAGATGCTGCAGAAGGTCGAGATCACCAAGTCGGGCGACACGACGCTGCTGGTTGGCGAACAGGTCGATCGCGAGGAAATGGACAGCGACAACGCCAAGCTCGGCAAGGGCAAGGAGCACGCCGAAGGCAAGCCGATTCTGCTCGGCATCACCAAGGCCTCGCTGCAAACCAAAAGCTTCATCTCGGCCGCATCGTTCCAGGAAACGACGCGGGTGCTGACCGAAGCCGCCGTCCAGGGCAAGATCGACACGCTCCAGGGCCTCAAGGAAAATGTCATCGTCGGCCGCCTGATCCCGGCGGGTACCGGCGCCGGCATGGCGCGCCTGCGCGTTGCCGCCAACAGTCGCGATGCGGCGTTGCGCGCGGCACAGGCGTCGAAGGTCAAGGCCCAGGCAGCGATCGCCGCTGCTCCGGCCGTGGTGCCCGCCGAAGGCTGACCTCGGTCTTCGTCCACTGAAATCAGCCCCGTCGGAGCGATCCGGCGGGGCTTTTTCGTCGCCCAGCGCGGCGCCGCCGCGGCGTCCTCGCCCCAAGCCGGTCACAATGCTTGGCTATGGACACATCCATGTTCGAGGATAATCGCGTGGCCACTGCCCACAGACTGCCGATTTGCGACGACCGGCCGGCGCCGCTTGCGGTGCCGCGCCCGCTGCGCATCGCCATGTTCTCGGGCAATTATAATTACGTCCGCGACGGCGCCAATCAGGCGCTCAACCGCCTCGTCGCCTATCTCGAATCGCAGGGCAACATCGTCCGCGTCTATTCGCCGACGAGCAAGACCCCGGCTTTCCCGCCCGCCGGCACGCTCATTTCGGTGCCATCGATGCGCTTTCCGGGCCGCGGCGATTATCGCCTGGCGCGCGGCCTGCCCGAAAGGCTGAAGCGCGACATCCGCGACTTCGCCCCCGACATCTTCCATTTGGCAGCCCCCGACAGGCTCGGTCATTCGGCCAAGAAGCTGGCGCGCGCGATGGGCGTCCCGGTTGTCGCCTCGGTCCACACCCGCTTCGAAACCTATCTCGAATACTATCGCCTTGGCTGGGTGCGGCCGGCGTGCGAGGCACTGCTGCGCCGTTTCTACGCCGGCCTCGACGAGGTGTTCGTTACCTCCGCCGGCTTTGGTGATGTCCTGCGCCAACAAGGCCTGATCGGTCATTCCGCCGTCTGGAGCCGCGGCGTCGACAAATTGCGGTTCAGCGCGGCCAAGCGCTCGCTGGCGTGGCGGCGCGGCCTAGGCATCGCCGATGACGAAGTGGTGATCGGCTTCGTCGGTCGTCTCGTGCTCGAAAAAGGTCTCGACACCATCGCCGCGACCGTCGCCGAATTGCAGGCGCGCGGCGTTGCGCACCGCCTGCTTGTTGTCGGCGATGGCCCGGCGCGCGCCCGCTTCGAAGCAAAGGTGCCCGATGCCATCTTCACCGGCTTTCTCGATGGCGAAACGCTGGCGCGCGCCTATGCCAGCATCGACATGCTGCTCAACCCGTCGACGACCGAAACCTTTGGCAACATCAACCTCGAAGCCAATGCCAGCGGCGTTCCCGTCGTCGCCGCCATCGCCACCGGCAGCAATTGCCTGATCGACGATGGCGTCAACGGCCGGCTGGTGCCGCACGATGACATCGGCGCCTTCGCCGATGCGTTGACGCACTATCTCACCGACGCCGCCGCCCGCGCCGCCGCCGGCGCGCAAGGGTTGCAACAGGCCCGGCGCTTCGATTGGGACAGCATCAACGATGCCGTGCTGAAGCGATATCGCGAGATTGTCGCTGTGAATTGAACTTTGCGCGACAAGCGCCTATATAGGTGTTGTCGGGCTTTTGCCCGTCTATGGCGATAAAATATGTCGTGAAATAGATGCAGCGGACCCGGGGGCAGTACCCGGCGACTCCACCATCCTTCCCGGTTGTCGGGGACTCGAAGGGGATTTTTGGGGTCGAACTAGGATCGACGTGTGTTCAAAGACGATATTTTTGCCCGGCCTGAACGCGCCGTTAAACCATTCAAAAACCCATAAATGCCAACGACAACCAGGCATTCGCAATCGCAGCGTAACCCGGTCCTCACGGACTAAGTTACACTGGCCGAAAGCGCGGTAGGGACCACACCGGGCAACAGAAGTGGAAACCGGCGGTACGGGGAGCACCGAGCAACAGAAGCTCCCCACTTCTTTGTTGGTCGAATCGCGGTGCCAGCCCGCTCCGCACAGATTTCTTTGGCCGGCCACCCAAGGAATTATCCTGAAAGGGTGGCCGGGCGGGGGCGCGGGCTGGCACCGCGATTCAACAAAGGTGCCTTGACCAGCGGCCCTGCACACGCCACCTAAGCCAAATCCAACCGAGGTGGGGTCACGTGAACGAAACGACCGCCGACAGCCTGATTCCGTATGACGAGATCGTCCAGGACGCTCTGCGCACTGTCGTGCGCCGCGTTCTCGAACGCATCGATGCCGATGGCGGCCTGCCCGGTGCGCATCATTTCTACATTGCCTTTCGCACCAGGACGCCGGGCGTCGATATCCCCAGGCATTTGATGGAACGCTATCCCGACGAGATGACCATCGTCATCCAGCATCGCTATTGGGATCTCGCCATCGACGACGAAGGCTTCCAGATCGGCCTCAGCTTCAACCAGGTTCCGGCCAAGCTGCGGATTCCCTATGCCGCGATCACCGGTTTCGTCGATCCGGCGGTGAATTTCGCGCTGCAATTCGCCGCCAAGGAAGACGAGGCCATCGCCGAGCCCGAAGCCGAGCCCCAAGAACCGCCGGCACCGATCGAGCCCGGTTCCAACGTCGTGACGCTCGACCGCTTCCGGAAAAAGTGAAGCCATAGTGCCCCGGGCCGAATCCGACAGCTTTGGCCCCGTCGACGTCCCCGATAGTGCTTATTGGGGCGCCCAGACGCAGCGTTCGATCGGCAATTTCCCCATAGGCCGCGACCGCATGCCGTTGCCGCTGGTCCATGCGCTGGGGCGGATCAAGCAGGCGGCGGCGCAGGTCAACCGCGCGCATGGCCTTGATCCGGCGCTCGCCGACGCCATCGAGGCCGCTGCCGCCGAAGTCGCGACAGGCAAGCTTGATGACCAGTTCCCGCTTGGTGTCTGGCAGACCGGGTCGGGCACCCAGACCAACATGAACGTCAATGAAGTCATCGCCGGCCGCGCCAACGAGATGTTGACCGGCAAGCGCGGCGGCAAATCGCCCGTCCATCCCAACGATCATGTCAACATGAGCCAATCGTCGAACGACAGCTTCCCGACGGCGATGCACGTCGCGGTGGCGTTCGAATCGCGCGACCGCTTGCTGGCGGCGTTGCGCGCGCTGGCCGGCAGTTTCCGCAAGCACGAGGCCGAATGGGCCGCAATCATCAAGATCGGCCGCACCCATTTGCAGGACGCGACGCCGATGACGCTGGGGCAGGAGGCTTCGGCCTGGGCGCAGACCTGCGACGACAATGCGGCGCGCATCGTGGCGTTGTGGCCGCGGCTGTCGCGGCTGGCGCAAGGCGGCACCGCGGTCGGCACCGGGCTCAACGCGCCCGCCGGGTTCGGCGACGATTTCTGCGCGGCGCTGGCCGGGCTGACCGGCGTCCCGTGGATCAGCGCGCCGAACAAGTTCGAGGCGCTGGCGACCAACGACACCATGGTCGAGGTCTCGGGCGTCCTCAACACCATCGCCGTCGGCATGACCAAGATCGCCAATGATTTGCGGCTGCTCGGCTCCGGGCCGCGTTCGGGCCTTGGCGAACTGGCACTGCCCGAGAATGAACCCGGCAGCTCGATCATGCCCGGCAAGGTCAACCCGCCCCAGCGCATGGATCAGCGGCAGCGGCATGCGGTCGCGGCCGATGGGGAAATTGCCGATCGAGCGCTGCGTCTGGGCGCCCCAATAAGCACTATCGGGGACGTCGACGGGGCCAAAGCTGTCGGATTCGGCCCGGGGCACTATGGCTTCACTTTTTCCGGAAGC
>JANNJH010000490.1:0-1981 GCA_031405775.1 Sphingomonadales bacterium
CCCGCTCGCCCAAACGGGCGAGTTGCCCTCTCCCGCAAAGGGGAGAGGGTAGAACGCGAAACGGCCGCGCCACCCGGTTGGGCAGCGCGGCCGTTCGTTTTCGTGCCTTAGCGTTAGGCGTCGGTTTCGCCATCGACGACAGCGTCGGCAACCGGTGCTTCGTCCATCGGCACGCCGGGTTCGGCGTTGGGGTCGAAGGCTTCGGTAAAGCCCGCTTCCTCGCGCTCGAACATGTCGGCGGTGATGTCGACACCCTTGGCCTGAAGCTCGGCTTCTTCCGGCGAGCGCGCGATGTTGACCTTGACCATCACCACGACTTCGGGGTGCAGGGCGACCTTGACGTCATAGACGCCCAGCGCCTTGATCGGCCGATCGAGGACGATCTGGTTCTTCAGCAGCTTGTGGCCACCGGCAACCAGCGCTTCGGCAAGATCACGCGCCGCGACCGAACCATAAAGCTGGCCGGTGTTCGAAGCCTGGCGGATGAGGATGACGGTGACGCCTTCGACATCCTTGGCTTCGCTGCGGGCGATATCGCGGCGCTTGGCGTTTTCGGCTTCGAGTCGCGCGCGGTCCGCCTCGAACTTCTTGCGGTTGGCTTCGGACGCACGCAGCGCCTTGCCACGCGGCAAAAGGAAGTTGCGGGCAAAGCCGGGCTTGACGTTGACGACATCGCCGATGGCGCCGAGCTTTTCGACGCGTTCGAGCAGGATAATTTCCATGGTGAAAAGCTCCTACTTAACGAGGTAGGGCAGCAAGCCCAGATGACGCGCGCGCTTGATGGCCTGGGCCAATTCGCGCTGCTTCTTGCCGCAAACGGCGGTGATACGCGAAGGCACGATCTTGCCGCGTTCCGAAACGAAACCCTGCAGAAGCCGCACATCCTTGTAATCGATGATCGGGGCATTGGCGCCGGAGAACGGGCAGCTCTTGCGGCGACGGAAAAATGGACGTCCCATGATCTATCCTTTCCTCAGGCCGCGAACGGGCGCGGAGCCCGGTCGCCACGGTCACCACCACGGTCACCACCACGCGGACGATCGCCACGATCGCCGCGGTCGCCGCGATCACCCCGGTCAGGGCGATCACCGCGCGGGCCATCACGGTCGCCGCGTTCGCGCTCGCGCTCGCCGCGCTTCATCATCGCCGACGGTTCGACCGGCAATGCTTCGATGCGGACGGTCATGTAGCGGATGATATCTTCGTTGAGCGCGACCTGGCGCTCCATTTCAGCGATTGCCGGCGCCGGCGCGTCGATGCTGAGCATGACGTAATGCGCCTTGCGATTCTTGGCGATGCGATAGGCGAGGCTGCGCAGGCCCCAATATTCATTGCTCGCGACGGAACCGTTACCGTCGGAAATGACGCGCGAAAATGTCTCTGTCATCGCTTCGACCTGGGCTGTTGCCAAGTCCTGACGCGCGAGAAAGACATGCTCATAAAATGGCATGTATCATCACTCCTCTGCCGATCGCTGACGCCGCACCATGCGGACGCCCCTCCGGCTTGCTTTGCAAACGAAAAGGCCGGGGTCCGGCTCCGGCGCTTGTCGAGACGCGGCCTATGAAGGAAGGGGCTGCGGAAAGCAAGCCTTCGCAACGCCGCCGATTCCGCGCTGAAAATCGGCTCCGGGTGTGACGCAGGACAGACCGGCCACACCGTTACCGCCCGGACGGACAAACTACTCCGGGCCGGAGCCTGCGCAAATATAACGCCGAATAGCCCGATCGGCAACGGCGCGCAGCTGCGGCCCGCCCCGAAGTCGTGGGCTCAGCCCGCCGCCGCCAACGCCTTGCGGCCGCGCTTGACCGTCAGCTTGTTGAGCGCGTTGACATAGGCCCGCGCGCTGGCGACCAGCGTGTCGGTGTCCGCCCCGACGCCGCGCGCCGTGCGGCCATTTTCCGCCAGCACCACCGAGACTTCGGCCTGGGCATCGGTCCCCGCCGTCACCGCATGGACCTGATAAAGCTGCAACGTCGCG
>JANNJH010000491.1:0-4435 GCA_031405775.1 Sphingomonadales bacterium
TTGCACGAGCGGCTGGCGGTGCTCGAACGCATCGCCACCGACCCGGCCAAGCGGCTTTCCGACGAAATCGACGATCTGAAGAATAGCTGAACTTGCCCCGCAACTTCGACAAGGAAACCCCTCACCCGGGCCACGCCAAGCGGCGCGTCTCTCGCCTCTCCCGCAGCCGTAGGCGACGCCTTCGCGTCAACGGGAGAGGGGAGATGCGCTTGACCCCCGCTCCGCCGCCGCGCAAAGCCCCGGAATGACCATCGCCACTTTCGACGATGTCGAGGCCGAATTCGAAGCCCTCGACGACTGGGATGACCGCTACCGGCTGCTGATCGACCTTGGCCGCGCCTTGCCGCCGATGCCCGACGCCTTGAAAACCGAAACAACACGCGTTCGCGGCTGCGCCAGCCAGGTCTGGCTGCACACGACTTTCGACGGGACGCGCCTGCACTTTTCCGCCGACAGCGACGCCGCCATCGTCAAGGGGCTGGTGGCGCTGGTGCTGATGCTCGCCGACGACCGCGCGCCGGGTGATATCGACACGGCCGCCATCCGCGCCCGGCTCGATACATTGGGGCTGGCGAAGCATTTGTCGTCGAACCGCACGCAAGGCTTGGCATCGATGGTGGCGCGGATCGGCGAACTCGCGGCGCGCAGCACGGTTCAGGGATGACCAGCCCTGAAAACGCCGCGCTCCCAAGCCGCTTGATACAGCGCTTCCTTGACGGGGTTCCGCATTTGAAGCTGATCGGTATCGCTTATCGCGGTCATGGCGCCGACTGGGCCGAGCTTGAAATGCCCTTCGCCCCGCAACAAGTCGCGGACCCCGATTACGGCATCATCGCTTCCGGCGCGATCTTCACGCTGCTCGATAATGCCGCCGGCTATTCCGTGAGCATCGCCCGCCGCGAAATGTGGGCGCACGCCACGCTCGACATGCGGCTCGATTATCTGCGGGCGCCGCGCGAACGCGCCACTGTCATCGGTCGCGCCGAATGTTACCGCCTGACCCGGCAGATCGCTTTTGTGCGTGGGCTGGCGCACGATGGCGATCCGACCGATCCGATCGCCAACATGGCCGGCACGTTTATGTTCTCCGCGACGGCTGAAACCGCCGGATGACCAGTCTCGCCCTTGCCAAGGCGCTGCGCGACGAGCGCCATGGCCGGCTCGACATGCTGCCTTATGCCCGGGCGCTCGATTTGCGTTTCGACCAGGACGACAGCGAAGTGCGGCTGGTGATGCCGTTCGCCCTCGGGTTGGTGGGGGCACCGGGGCGGATCCACGGCGGCGCGCTGGCCGGGCTGCTCGAAATCGCCGGGTTGGCCGCGGTTGTCGTCGCGCAGCCCGATCCGCTGCGGATGCCGCGCATCCGGCCGGTGACCGTCACCGTCGATTTCATGCGCGAAGGCACGCCGATCGATACCTTCGCCGCCGCCGAAGTGACGCGGCTGGGGCGGCGAATCGTCAATGTCAGCAGCCGCGCCTGGCAATATGATCGCAGCCGGCCGATCGCCGCGGCCAATATCAACTTCCTGCTCGATTGGCCGCAAGAGTCCTGAGCTTATTCGGGCTTGCCCAGGGCCGTCACGGCGGCGGCGGGCAAGTCGCTGAAGACGCCGTCGATGCCGGTTTCGAGATAGCGCCGGATCTCGCCGACGAGGTCGCCGCGTGTCCGCGGGTTGATGCCTTTGCGAAAGCCGCTGGCGAGGTAGAAATTTTCCGGCCGGAATGTCCAGGGATGCACCCGCAGCCCGGCGGCATGGGCATCGGCGACCAGCGACGTCGGCGTGCCGAGCTTGCCCAGAACGCTGCGCGGGATGATACGGTCCCGCGACGGCCCGATGCCATTGGCATAGGCGGCGATGGCCTTTAGCCCTGCGGGCGTCACCATCGCGTCATAGCTGACGCCGTCCGCCGACATGTCCTTGTCGATCAACTGGATCAGCCGGACGCCGGTCCGCGAGCGCAAGGCCTTGAGGTTGCCGACTTCGAACGACTGGATGAACACCGGGCTGTCGGCGTGCGTCCAGCCGGCCTTGGCGAGCGCCGCCAGCAGCACCGGTTCGAGCGGCAGGCCGAGGCCTTGGAAATAGCTCGGGTGCTTGGTTTCGGGGTAGATGCCGATGGTGCGGCCGGTGCGATTGGTCGCCGATTTGGCCAGCGCGATGATCTCGTCGAGCGTCGGGATGCTGTCCTTGCCGTCGAACGCCGTATTGGCCGGGCGCAGCAACGGTATTCGTTCGCGCGCCCGCAGCGTCTTCAGTTCGGCAAGGCTGAAATCCTCGGTGAACCAGCCGGTGACGCTTTCACCGTCGATGGTCTTTGTCGCCTTGCGGTCGGAGAATTCGCGGTGGTCGGCGACATCGGTGGTGCCCGAAATCTCGTTTTCGTGGCGCGCGACGAGCTGGTGGTCGCGCGTCGACACCAGGTCGGGCTCGATGAAATCGGCGCCCTGTTCGATGGCCAGCGCATAGGCTGTCAGCGTGTGTTCGGGGCGATCGGCGCTGGCGCCGCGATGCGCGATAACAATCGGCGGTGCCGGCGGCGGCATCGGCGATGGCGGCGGTGGCCCGGCGGCGGCAAGATCGGACATCAGGACGAACACTCCGGCGATCAGCGACACGCGCATCAACGGCCCTTCGGCACCGCCGCGATCGCGGCCCATGCCGTATAAACGCAGAACCGCCGCCGCGCGAGGGGAAGCGCGCGGCGGCGGCAACGACGATTCTCGCCCCCGGGGATCGGAGGGCTGCCGTCTAGACCTGGAACGTCGTGGCGAACTGGTAATCGAACTGCGGCAGATAGATCGCCAGCTGCGTCGCCGCATCGCCCGACAGATTGCCGATTCCGGCGACGCTGTGGAAGCCGGCGCCCAATTGGCCGGCGACACTGCCGACGCGCACCGCCAGCGACGAAAAATCGATGTTGCCGCTGTTGACCGCCGCCGCGAACAGCGATGTGTCGCTGACACCCTTTTTCGTTGTCGAGTCCCAGGTATCGATATTGCCGGTCAGCGTCAGGTTGACGCTGGCGGCGGCGGTGCCACGGCGGGCGACAAAGAGCGGCGCGATATTCTGTTCGATGATGGCGTTGGAAAGGTTGCTCGTCGTGATGCCGGGCGGGATGCCGATGCCTGCGCCGTCGCGAACCGTGTTGCCGCGCACCACGAGGTTCTCGATATAGCTCAGGCCGATGGCGTGGCGGAAATTGCCCTCGTAATAATTATTCTCGACGCTGATGTTGGTATGCGCCAGCCCCAGCGTCGCGCCTTTCTCACTGTGGATATAGATGCCCTGGGCGCCGCCGTTGCCGCCACCGAGCAGCATGACATTGGCGCGAAAGGCGAGATCGTTGCTGACCCCGGCGGCGCCGCCGGCATGCACCTGGAAGGCGTCGGGATGGTCACCCTTGCTGGTATCGGCGCGCAGGTCCGTCACGAAATTGCGTTCGAACAGCCCGCCATTGGTCTGCGTGATGTTCACGCCTTCGCGGGCCTCGCGGATGCTGTTACCGGCAACAACGACATCGTTGACGCGGCCGATGACGATGGCGTTGTTGAACTGCTGGAAGGTCGAATCGAGGACGGCGACGCGGTTGCTGCTGACGATCATCAAGCCGTTGCCGTCATCATTGGCGTTGCCGTTGAGCGACCCGGTAAAATCGACCCCGACAAAGCTGATATTGTTCGACAGGTTGACGGCAGCGGCGGCGACCCATTCGCTCTGGCCGGGCTTGAGGACATGGTGGACATCGACGTCCTCGATGACGAAGTTGCTGACCCGGGTCAGCTTGAGGCTGTCGAATACCGCGTCGGCATCGGGATTGGCTGATTTGATGGTGACAGTGCCCGTCGGCCGCAGGCTGGACAGCGAAACATCGCCATAATTGCCGCTGGCCAGCAGGATGGTGTCGCCGGCGCTTGCTGTCTTGGCGGCCCTGATCAACTGCGCCGCGTTGGAAACGAGGGTGGTCTTGCCGGTCATGATTTACGCTCCGCAACTGTTACATTGCGGCGCGGTCGATCCGGGAAAGTCCGGGTGTCGATCGCGCCGACATAAGCAACAACGGCGACGCGGTGGCGGGCGTTATGCCGAAAAATGGTGAAATAGAGTTAGCATTACCATGTGTTAGCCGTTGCTGGCGAATGCCCGGCCATGCGCCACCGCGGCTATCGCGCCGCGGGTCGTCATCCAGACCCGTCGTGACGCGGTCCGCGGCTGTGCGGCGTCATCATCAGCCGATCGGTGGCGATGGTGCGGGGGTCGTTCATGAAGAAGAATAGATGTGCATTCGTCTTCATGCTAGCGGGGCCGCAATGATGTTCTCGATCTCGATCGGCGACCGCGACGCCCTTGCCGCCTGGCTGGCGACGCAGGGGCTGGCGACGCAGGGGCTGGCGCTGGTCCCCGGCGGGCTGACGCCGCTCGGTGGCGGGCCGGCG
>JANNJH010000492.1:0-2802 GCA_031405775.1 Sphingomonadales bacterium
GCCGCGCCGACCTGCGCCACCGCTGCCTGCACCGCCGTCTCGTCGGCGACGTTGGCGGCGACGGCAAAGGCCCGGCGCCCGGCGGCTTCGACGCTGTGCACGGTGTCGGCGCAGGCGGCCGCATCGAGATCAAGCACCGCGACGTCGCAGCCGTCTTCGGCCAGCCGCCGGGCGATCGCCGCGCCGATGCCGCGGGCCGCGCCGGTGACGAGCGCAATGCGTGGCTGTGGCGCGGTCATCGCCGGGCTGAGCCCCCAAGCCGCATCACGTTTCGAGGTTCATTGCATCACACCTGCCCAAGCAATTTGGAAACACCGTCTATCGGCACGGCATTCCTGTCAACATCGTTGTTGAGAGATTGCTGAGAATACAGGCGCGTTATCGCCCGCCGGAATTTATCGGCGTGCTGGCCGGCGCTATCAACGACCATGTTTACAATCCCGGCCCCACGCGGCATGGATGCTGGACATTACACGGGAATGGCGGGATGGATACGGTCGAAGCGCTGATTGTCGGGGCGGGGCTGGGCGGGCTCAGGGCGCTGCAAGCGCTGCGGGACGCGGGCTTTGCCGCGACGGTCGTCGAGGCCAGCGACGATGTCGGCGGGGTCTGGCATCACAACCGTTATCCCGGCGCGCGCTGCGACGTCGAAAGCTACGACTATTCGTACATGTTCTCGCCCGAGCTCGAGCAGGAATGGCGCTGGTCGGAACGCTATGCCACCCAGCCCGAAGTGCTGCGCTATATCCACCATGTCGCCGACCGCTTCGACTTGCGCCGCGACATCGTCTTGAACACCCGCGTCACCAGCGCCGTCTGGGACGAAGCCCAGGCCCATTGGCAAGTGACCGCCGACGACGCCCGCCAATGGCAGGCGCGCTATCTGCTGCTGGCGGTCGGGCAATTGTCGACGACCAAGCGCCCGATGTTTCCGGGCCAGGACAGCTTCGCCGGCGAGATCTTCCACAGCGCCGAATGGCCGCGCCATGCCGTTAGCTTTGCCGGCAAGCGAGTCGGCATCATCGGCACCGGCTCGTCGGGCGTGCAGATGACGCCGGTCATCGCCGGCGAAGCCGCGCACCTGACGGTGTTCCAGCGCTCGGCGAACTTCAGCATCCCCGCCGCCAACGCGCCGGTATCGGACGACGAGGACCGGGACATCAAGGCGCGCTACCGCGAACGCCGCGAGGCAGCGCTCAACTCGCCGAGCGGCCTCGGCTTCGTGCCGAACGGTGCCTCGGCTCTCGATGCGACGCCGGCGGAGCGGCAGGCGGTCTATGAGGCGGCGTGGCAGCGACTCGGTTTCGGCTTCGCCCTGGCCTATAAGGACATTCTGCTCGACGCGGCGTCGAACGAAACCGCGGCGTCGTTCGTCCGCGCCAAAATCGCCGAGCAGGTCGACGACCCGGCGGTCCGCGACCTGCTCACACCGCAGGGCTTCCCGTTCGGCACCAAGCGACCGTCGGTCGACAGCAACTATTTCGCCACCTTCAATCGCGCCAACGTCAGCCTGGTCGACATCAAGGCCGACCCGATCGAAGCGATCGTCGCCGACGGCATCCGGACGCGCGAGCACCATTATCCGCTGGACATCATCCTGCTGGCGACCGGGTTTGACGCCTTCACCGGCTCGCTGCTGAAGCCCGAGATCATCGGGCGGGACGACGTTTCGCTGCGCCAGAAATGGGCCGACGGGCCGGTCAGCTATCTTGGCCTCAGCGTGTCGGGTTTTCCCAACATGTTCATCATCGTCGGGCCGGGCAGTCCGTCGTTGCTCAGCAACGTCATCCTGTCGATCGAACAGCAGGTTGAATGGCTGACGCAGCTCCTCGTCCATGCTCGCGACGCGTCGATCATCGCCATCGAGGCGACGCCGGAGGCCGAGCGCGACTGGGTGGCGCACGTCAACGCCCGCGCGCAGGAAACGCTCTATCCCCGCACCGCGTCTTACTACATGGGGGCCGAAATCGCGGGCAAGCCGCAGGTTTTCATGCCCTATTCGGGCGGGGTGCGCGGCTATCGGCGCATCCTCGAGGCCGCCGCTCGCGACGGTTATCCGGCGTTGCGGATGCGCGTCGCCGCCGAAGCCGGTTCTGCCGCGGTCGCTGCCGGCACCCCCTAGAGTTTGATCCACCAAGGTGGAAGCGGTGCCAGCCCGCACCCCCGCCCAGCCACCCATCGGTCACCCAGTCGATGCCCGTCGCCGGATTCATCATCCAGAATCCCGGATGTCCCATCACGACGGGCATGGTGGGGGCGACGCGCAGATTCTTCTCGTACACGAACCGAAGCTGGGCTTCGTCCATGGGATCGTGGCCGTAGCCTACGCCCAGGGCGTAAAGGATGCTGTCCTTTGCCGTGTATGTCTGCTCAATCTCTGGAAATTGCCAGTTCTTTATCTTGTCGTAATCGATCGGCATGGCTACTCCGTTTTCCAGAACCTAAACCGGATCCCAGGTGAACACGTCCTGTGAACGGTCGAGGCCGTAGAAACCCGCTTTCATCGCCGGAATCGCATGCTCGGCGATGCTCTGCGCGGTCCAGCCGCCATCGCGATGCACCGAGCGCAGGGGGCGCGGCTGGCTCATGAGGAAGATTTCGTTGGCGCGCACGGCGAACACCTGGCCGGTCACGTCCTTGGCCGCGTCGCTGCCGAGGAACACGGCCATGGGCGCGATCTTGGACGCTTCCATGGTCTTCAGCTTGCTGACGCGTGCCTGGGCTTCGGCTGTGTCGGCGGGGATGGAGCTGATCATGCGGCTCCAGGCGAAAGGCGCGATGCAGTTGGAGCGCACCTTGCTG
>JANNJH010000493.1:0-4704 GCA_031405775.1 Sphingomonadales bacterium
GCGAACTGGGCGCCGGTGGCGGTGATTTTGGCGCTGCTCGCGGTGCTGCCGGGGATGCCGCATCTGATAATTTTGGCGGCGGCGGGCGGCGCCGGGACGATCGCCTGGAAACTGCGCAAGCGCGCGCCTTTGGCCGATGCGGCGGTCGTTGCCGCGCCGGCGCCGACAGCGATCGAATGGGCCGAGGTTTCGGACACGGCGGCGGCCAGCCTCGATATCGGTTTCGGGCTGGTGCCGCTGGTCGATGATGCGCGCGGCGCGCTGTTGATGGCGCGGATCACCGGCATCAGACGGCAATTGTCGAAGCAATTGGGCTTTGTGTTGCCGCCGGTGCGGGTGCGCGACGATCTGGCGCTGGCGCCGTTTGCCTATCGCATCGCCATCGGCGGGGTGACGGTGGGCGAGGACATGGCGTTCCCCGACGATGTGCTGGCGATCGAGGCGGGGCCGGTGTCGATCGAGATTCCGGGGCGCCCGGTCAGCGACCCGGCGTTTGGCTTGCCGGCGCGGTGGATCGACCCCGGCGAGGCCGATCTGGCGACGGCGGCGGGCTATACCGTTGTCGATGCGGCGTCGGTGATCGGCACGCATCTCAATCATCTGCTCGGGGTGCACGCGCATCGGTTGCTCGGGCAGGACGAGGTGCAGGCGATGCTCGACACGCTGGCGGAAACCTCGCCGGCGCTGGCGGGGGGCCTGGTTCCCAAGTTGATGTCGCTGGCGACGGTGACGACGGTGTTGCAGCGCCTGATCGAGGAGGGCGTGCCGGTGCGCGACACCCGCGCCATTGTTTCGGCGCTGATCAACAATGCGGCGCGATCGGCGGACCCGGCGGAATTGACCGAGATCATCCGCCCGGCGCTGGGCGCGGCGATCGTCCAGACGCTGGCGGGCCTGCGTGAGCCGGTGGCGGCGATCGCGCTTGATCCGGTTTTGGAAAATCTGCTGGCGGGCGCGGTGCGCGCGGCGCCGGGATCGGCGTGGCCGTTCGACCCCGAATTGGGCGCGCGCGTCGGCGAGGCGATTTCGGCGGCGGCGCAAGGCCTGATGGCCGAAGGGCGACGCTTTGCCGTGGTGACGACGCCGATGGTGCGGCGGCCGCTGTGGCTGTTGCTGCGCGTGCGGCTGCCGCAGCCGGTGGTGGTGTCGTTCATCGAGATTCCCGACGACCGCACGGTCGATGTGGTCGCCGTCGTCGGGGGCAGGGAAGCGCCTGCCCTGCGGCCCGATTTGCCCATCAATTCTGACTCACCCACCCCCAGCCCCTCCCAGACAAGGGAGGGGGGCAGTTTTTCCCCTCTGAACCAAGGAGCCTGATCCGATGGATGCCCGCCTCGGCCTTGACCCGGCGCTTTATGCCCCGGCGCGCCTCGTCCGTACCGACCCTGAGCGACTGGTGTCGTCGCATCTGGGGTTGGTCCGTAAAATCGCCTGGCATGTCCATGCGCGGGTGTCGTCGGCGATCGATATCGAGGATCTGGTGCAGATCGGCATGATCGGCCTGATCGAGGCGGCGCGGGCGTTCGAGGATCGCGGCCATGCGGCGTTCGCCACCTATGCGACGGTGCGGGTTCGCGGCGCGATGATCGACCAGTTGCGTAAAGGGGCGACGCTGGTGCGGTCGGCGATGCGGCGGCGGCGCGAATGGGGGGCGGTGCGATCGGCGCTGGAGGGCGGGCTGGGGCGCGCCGCGACCGACGACGAAATGGCGCAAAAGCTGGAAATCACCATCGACGCCTATCGGACGGGGATGGCGGCGACGCACGCCGCCCATACCGAATCGATCGACGACGTTTATTCGGATCACTCAGACTGGTTCGCCGACGATACCCCCGATGCCTTTGCCCAGTTGCAGCAAAAAACCATGCAGAAGGCGATCGCGGCGGCGGTTTCGACGTTGCCGGAGCGCGAGGCGATGGTGCTGCAACTATATTTCGTCGAGGAATTGAACCTTGAGGAAATCGGCCAGGTGCTTGGCGTCGGCGCGGCGCGGGTCTGCCAGATCAAGAAGGCGGCGCTGGCCAAGCTGCGCGGCAAGCTGGGGGGCTGGGATGCGGATTGAGGATGCTTGCATGAAGGCGCCCGGGCCGCTTTAAGGCGCGGGCGACATACATGAGGGTAACCGCCATGACCGACGACCTGCGGCCACGCCGTTCGGTGCTCTATCTCCCCGCCAACCGCGACAGCGCCATCGCCAAGGCGCGGACGCTGCCGGCGGATTGCGTCATCCTCGATTTGGAGGACGCGGTGCAACCCGACGCCAAGGAGGCGGCGCGCGGCGCGGCGGTGGCGGCGGCAAAGGCCGGCGGCTGGGGCGGGCGCGAGCTGTTGCTGCGCGTCAACGCGCTGGCGACACGCTGGGCGGCGGCGGATTTTGCCGCGGCGCAAGGTGCCGGGTTTGCAGCGCTGGTGGTGCCCAAGGTCGATAGCGCCGATGAAGCGCGGGCGGCGGTGGCGGCGGCTGGTGGCATCCCGGTGTGGGCGATGATCGAGACGCCGCGCGGCGTGCTCGATGCGGCGGCGATCGCGGCGGTGCCGGGGGTGGTGGCGCTGTTGGCCGGGATGGCCGACCTTGCCAAGGATTTGCGGGCGCGGCCCGATGCGGCGCGGACGCCCTTGCTCTATAGTTTGTCGGCGATCGTGCTGGCGGCGCGGGCGGCGGGCAAGATGGCGTTCGATGGCGTTTATCCCGATATTCACGATGCGGCGGGTTTCGAGGCCGAGGCGAAACAGGGCCTGATGCTGGGGTTTGACGGCAAGACGCAGATCCATCCGTCGCAGGTGGCGCCGGCGAATATGGTGTTTTCCCCCAGCGAGGCGGAGATCACCGACGCCAGGGCGTTGATCGCCGCCTATGAGGACGGGCTGGCGAACGGCGCGGGGGTGACGACGTTCAAAGGCAAGATGGTCGAGGTCATCCACGTCATCGAGGCGCAGCGGGTGTTGACGCTGGCGGCGGTGCTTTAGGCAGGCCTCGCCGCCGCTGCCCCGCAGGCGTGGCAAAATGGCGCAAAGGCGTTCTTGCGGGCGTCGCAGGCGTGGCAATGGTTGAACAGGCCGATGCCGCAATGCGGGCAGAAATCGATGGCGGGGTCCTTGAGGTCGACGGGGCGCTCGCACCCCGGGCAGACTTTCTTGTCGAGCCGGGCCAAGGCCGCGTCATAGCTGAGGACGTCGCGGCGGACCTTGTCGGGCTGCGCCTCCGCCAGTTTTTGTTCGGCGAGGTAGCGGTTGAGCGCGATGATCGCATAGCGGCCGACAGCCACGGTGATGATGATGCCGACGATAAAGCGGACATAGCCGCCATAGCTTGGCAGATACGGCACCAGCTCGACGAAAAACGCGAACAGCGCGAACAGGATGAAGCCCCAGACAAAGGGCCACCATTTGCTTTTGCGCTGGCGCACGAACAGCCAGCCGGCGATGACGAGCAGCGGCAGGGTCAGCGCCAGCCGATAACCAAAGACGCGCAGTTCGGATCGTCGCAGTTCTGCCGCGTAAAGCTGGCCGGCGGCGGCTTCATAGGGCGCCATGGCGGCCTCGGCGCGGTCGCGCGCCTGCATCGCATCGAGGCGGATCTGGCGCTGCGCTTCGGCATCGGTGCGGGCCTTGTCTTCGTCGGCCTTCAACGCATCGAGCGCCGCGGTGCGGGCGATCAGCTCGCGGTCCTGGCCGGGCTGCGCCGTCGCCGTGCGGGTGGCGATCCAGTTGTCGAAGGTCGCGCGACCGCTGAAATAGGCTTGCTGCGCGGCCTGCAGCTTTAGTCCCGCCTGTTCGAGTGGCGGGTTGGCATCCTGCGCCCGCTTGGTCGCGGCGTCGCGCATGGCGCGCAGCGGGTCGACGGCGGCGCGGTCGATGAAATCGTCGCGCTGGATCGCGGCATCGACCTGCGGCAGGTCGCCGACGATGACATTGCCGAGCCCGATCAGGAAGCCGGCAAAGACCAGCGCGATCACCCACAGGCCGCGGTTGAACCATTGTTCGGACAGGCGAAGGGATTTGCTCATTACGGCAGCGTGGCGGTTCGCGCGCCGCGCGTCAAACCGGTTGGCCGGTATAATCGCGATACCAGTCGATGAAGCGCGGGATGCCGACATCGAGCGGTATCGCCGGCGCATAGCCGAGGTCGCGGCGCGCCGGGGCGATATCGGCCCAAGTCGCGGTGACATCGCCGGGCTGCATCGGCTGGAGATCGAGCAAGGGCGTGCGACCGCACGCCTCGCCGATCAACGCCACGAAGCGCCCAAGCTGCTCGGGCTGGTCATTGCCGAGATTATAGACGGCGTGCGGGCTGTTGGAGCCGCCGGGCTTGGCGGCGCCATCGTCGGCGGGCGGCCGGTCGAGCGCCGCCAGTACGCCGGCGACGATATCGTCGATGAAGGTGAAGTCGCGCTGCATCTTGCCGAAATTATACAGCGGCAGCGGCGTTCCGGCGAGGACGCGCTCGGCAAAGCGCCAGGGCGCCATGTCGGGGCGGCCCCAGGGGTCAATGAGTTTCTGTGCATCTAAAGGAGATAAAAGTAATGCGAAAGAATTGATAGATAAACTTGAGGAACTCAGGGTAACACTTGTAGCTACTAAGGAAGGAAGAATTACTGGTGAAGAACAATTGCGCGAGAAGCTTGGTGATGTTTATACCAGCGTTACTTTTTATAACGGCAAGCCAACTGATTCATACATGAACAGGATCCCGGGGCTTGAAAC
>JANNJH010000494.1:0-5805 GCA_031405775.1 Sphingomonadales bacterium
GCTCGCACCCGCTCATGCCGAGCGCTGTCGAGGCACGATCGGACCGACCCACGTCATGATCACATCGCCAGTCTTTGCCGGGACAACCTATGGCGTCTATGGTCTTGCCCGCAGCGGCAAGGCGACGGTCGCGGCGCTGACCGCTTCGGGCGCGACCTGCCGCAACTGGGATGACGGCGACGCGGCGCGCGCGAATTTCGTCGGCGAATTGACCAACCTCCACGAAATCGATCTCACCACCCTCGACGCGCTGATCGTCTCCCCCGGCGTGTCCCATGAAGCGCCGCTGTTCGTCGCGGCAAAGGCCGCCGGCATCCCCGTCATCGGCGACATCGAACTGTTCGCGCAGGCCCGTGCCGGGCTGCCTTTCCATCGCGTCGTGGGCATTACCGGCACCAACGGCAAGTCGACGACGACGGCGCTCATCCACCACATTCTTGTCCATGCCGGCCGCGACGCCCGCCTCGGCGGCAACATCGGCCTGCCGATCCTGTCGCAGGAACCGCTAGCTTCAGGCGGCGTCTATGTCCTCGAACTCTCCAGCTACCAGATCGACCTGACATTCAGCCTCGATTGCGATGTCGCCATCCTGCTCAACATCACCCCCGATCATCTCGAACGGCATGGTACGATGGAGGCTTATGCCGCTGCGAAAGCCCGACTTTTCGCCATGCAATCGCCGCATCGCGTCGCCATTGTCGGCCGTGGGGTAGAAACTGAATTCGACGTTCTCGGCGGCGCCGAAGATCCCTTCATTCAGTTCATCGAGAACGTCGATGCTGGCGATCAGGCCGAATGGCCGGCCCTGCAGGGCCCGCACAACCAGCAGAATGCCCGCGCCGCCGCCGCCGCCTGCGCCGCGCTTGGCCTGACGCCCGCCGAGATCGCCGCCGGCCTCGCCACCTACCCCGGTCTCCCGCACCGAATGGAGCGCATTGCCGAAAAATCCGGCGTGCTGTGGGTCAACGACAGCAAGGCGACCAATCCGGACAGTTCGGCCCCGGCGCTCGCGGCTTATCCGCGCACGCACTGGATCGTCGGTGGCCGCGCCAAGGGCGCTGATCTCGACGCCGTACTGCCCTTTCTTGGCAGCGTCCGCGCCGCCTATCTCATCGGCGAAGCCGCGCCAGTCTTCGCGCCCATCCTCGCCCCCCGCGTCCCCGTCACCCTGTCGGGCACGCTCGATCGCGCCGTCGCCGATGCCGCCGCCGCCGCCCGCCCCGGCGACACCGTGCTGCTGTCGCCGGCGTGCGCCAGCTTCGACCAGTTCAGCGATTTCGAAGCGCGCGGCGATGCCTTCCGCGCCCTGGTGGAGGCGCTGCCGTGACCGAAAGCGTTTCCCAACCCTGGCTTGGCGCGCGCCCCACCGCCGCGGCCTTTTCGCGTGGCGACCGGTCGAAACTTGGCCTTTGGTTCTGGACCATCGACAAGCTGTTGCTGACCTTCGTCATCGCGCTCATCGGCATCGGCGTTATCGCCGTTGCCGCCGCATCGCCGGCCGCGGCGCAGCGTCTGTCGGGCGCCAATTTCAAATATGACGACCTGTATTTCCTCAAGCGCCAGATCGGCTGGGTCATCGTTGGCCTGCCGGTCATGCTCGGTGTGTCGATGCTGCCGGTCACCTGGGCCAAGCGTCTGGCGTTGATCGGCACGATCGTCTGCCTGCTCTGCCTTATGGCCGTGCCGTTCATCGGCACCGGTGCCAACGGCGCGACGCGCTGGATCGCGCTGCCGGGCTTCCAGTTTCAGCCGTCGGAATTCTTCAAGCCGATGTTCGTCGTGACGACGGCGTGGCTGCTGGCGCTGCGCTTCGACGATCGCAGCCTGCCGACGATGCAGATCAGCTTCGCCCTGCTGGTCGCCGTCGCGGCGCTGCTGGTGATGCAGCCCGATTTCGGCCAGACGGCGCTGATCATGGCGGTGTGGCTGGTGCAGGCGCTGCTCGCTGGCATGTCGCTTTGGGTGCTCGGCGTCCTCGCCGCCATCGGCACCGTCGGGATGGGGCTCGCCTATCTGACGGTCGATCACGTCGGCGCCCGCATCGACAAGTTCCTCACCGGCGGCGGCGATACCTACCAGATCGACAAGGCGCTCGATTGCTTCCGCGCCGGCGGCCTGTTCGGCGTCGGGCCCGGCGAAGGCCAGATGAAGTTCCGCCTGCCCGAACCCCATACCGATTACATCTTCTCGGTAATCGGCGAGGAATTTGGCATGATCGCCTGTCTCGTCATCGCCGGGCTGTACATCGCCATCGTCGTTCGCGTCTTCCTGATGCTGCTCGACGAGGATGAACCCTTTGTATTGCTCGCCGCCGCTGGCCTCGCCACCCAGTTCGGCCTGCAGGCGACGATCAACATGGCGGTGAATTTGAAGCTGCTGCCATCCAAGGGCATGACCCTGCCGTTCATCAGCCATGGCGGATCCTCGTTCATCGCGCTGTGCCTCGGCATGGGGCTGCTGCTCGGGCTGACCCGCCGCAACCGCTTCCTCAAGGCTTCGCCCTATGTCGAGCGTTGGCGCGCGGCATGACGGCCAACGTCGATTCACGCCCCTTCGTTTTGTCAACCGGCGCAAGCCGGCCCTTCGTTTTGGCAACCGGC
Source organism: Sphingomonadales bacterium (assembly GCA_031405775.1). Taxonomy (GTDB): domain Bacteria; phylum Pseudomonadota; class Alphaproteobacteria; order Sphingomonadales; family Sphingomonadaceae; genus Sandarakinorhabdus. The sequence continues at coordinate 2,601 of JANNJH010000494.1, forward strand.
GCAAGCCGGCCCTTCGTTTTGGCAGCCGGCGGCACCGGCGGCCACATGGTCCCGGCGCATGTGCTGGCGCTCGAACTAAAGGCTCGCGGCCACGCCGTGCATCTCGTCACCGATGCGCGCGGGCTTCGCTTCCCCGGCCTGTTCGAAGGCGTGCCGCGCACCGTCGTCGACAGCGGATCGCCCGGCCGCTCGGGATGGAAGACGCTGCCTTTGGTGGCGCTCAGCATCTGGCGGGGCAGGGGCGCCGCCCGCGCGCTGTTCCTTGAATTGAAACCCCGCGCCGTCATCGGCTTTGGCGGTTATCCGGCGTTGCCGTCGCTGCTCGCGGCGCTGTCGATGAAGCTGCCCAGCCTCATCCACGAACAAAATGCCGTGCTTGGCCGCGTCAACCGCTTCCTCGCGCCCCGCGTCGCGCGCATCGCCACCAGCTATGACCGCGTCCGCCGCCTCAAGCCCGGATGGGCCGGCAAGACCGTCCTCACCGGCAATCCGGTCCGCGCCGAGATTGTCGCCGCCCGCGCCGTGCCGTTCGACGCCGATGCGCCGCGGCTGCATTTGCTCGTCACCGGCGGCAGCCAGGGCGCCGCCATCCTCAACCGCGTCGTCCCCGCCGCCGTCGCGCTGCTGTCCGAATCCTTGCGCGCCCGGCTCAGCGTCGTCCACCAGAGCCGCGACGAGGATGCCGCCAGCGTCGCCGAAACCTATCGCGCCGCCGGGGTCGCCGCCGAGGTCCGCGGCTATTTCACCGATCTTCCGGCGCGGATCGCCACGGCCCATATCGTCGTCGCCCGCGCCGGCGCCTCGACTGTCGCCGAGCTTGCCGCCGCCGGTCGCCCCGCCATATTGGTGCCGCTGCCGATCGCCACCGACGACCACCAGACCGATAACGCGCAGGCGATGGCCGTCGCCGGCGGCGCGATCGTGGTGCCGCAACCGCAGTTCACCGCAGAACGCGTCGCCCGGGGCTTGACCGCATGGCTGTCCGACCCGAAAGCCCTTGCAGCGGCAGCAGCCGGTGCCCGCAGCGCCGGTCACCCCGACGCCGCCGCTCGCCTCGCCGACCTTGTCATCGCCATTGGCGATAACGCCATCGCCGGCGGCGACAACGCCATCGCCGGCGGCGACAACGCCATCGCCGGCGGCGACAACAATAACGCCACCGGAAGCCCCGCATGAACGTCGCCACCCGCAATTCCGGATTCCGCACCGATATCGGTGTCATCCATTTCATCGGCATCGGCGGCATCGGCATGTCGGGCATCGCCGAAGTCATGGCCAATCTCGGCTTCACGGTGCAAGGCTCCGACAGTAGCGAAGGCTATGTCGTCCAGGGCCTGCGCGACAAGGGCATCAGCGTCTTCATTGGCCAGGCCGCCGAAAACGTCGCCAATGCCGCCGTTATCGTCACTTCGACCGCGATCAAGCGCGACAACCCCGAAGTCGTGGCGGCACAGCTTCGCCGCATCCCGATCGTGCGCCGCGCCGAGATGCTCGCCGAACTGATGCGGCTGAAATCCTGCGTCGCCGTCGCCGGCACCCATGGCAAGACGACCACCACTTCGATGGTGGCGGCGCTGCTCGATGCCGGCGGGCTCGACCCGACGGTGATCAACGGCGGCATCATCAACACCTATGGCTCCAACGCCCGGCTCGGCGCCGGCGAATGGATGGTGGTGGAGGCCGATGAATCCGACGGCAGCTTCCTGCGCCTTGGCGGCACCATCGGCATCGTCACCAATATCGATCCCGAACATCTCGATCACTGGGGCGATTTCGACAAGGTCCGCGACGCCTTCCGCCAGTTCATCAACCATATCCCGTTTTATGGCGCCGGCGTGTTGTGCATCGACCACCCGGAGGTCCAGGCGCTGCTGCCACGCGTGCAGGATCGCCGCATCATCACCTATGGCTTTGCCGCCACCGCCGATATCCGCGGCGAGAATGTCACTCCGGTTCCCGGCGGCAACAGGTTCGCCGTCAACGTCCGTACGCGCGACGGTGAACGCCGCATCGACAATTTGATGCTGCCGATGCCCGGCCGCCACAATGTCCAGAACGCCCTTGCCGCCGTCGCCGTCGCCGTCGAACTCGGGCTCGATGACGCGGCCATCCGCACCGGCTTCGCGCGCTTTGGCGGGGTCAAGCGCCGCTTCACCAAGGTCGGCGAAGTCGATGGGATCACCATTATCGACGATTACGGCCACCACCCGGTCGAGATCCGCGCCGTCCTCGCCGCCGCCCGCGAAGGCGCACAAGGCCGCGTGCTCGCCGTCGTCCAGCCGCATCGTTTTACCCGGCTTCGCGACCTGATGGGCGAGTTCCAGGCCGCCTTCAACGACGCCGATGCCGTCTATGTCGCGCCGGTTTACGCCGCTGGCGAAGCGCCGATTCCGGGCACCGATGCCGAGGCACTGGTCACCGGCCTGCGCGATAGTGGCCACCGCGTCGCGCGCTCGGTTGCCGGTGCGCAAGATCTGGCGCGGGTGCTCGCCGATGATGCCCGGCCCGGCGATATGGTGGTGTGTCTGGGCGCCGGCGACATCACCAAATGGGCAGCGGGCCTCGCCGACGCCATTGCCGCGGTGCGCGCCGGATGATGGCCGCTTCGTCATCCCCTCTCCCATCTCCCCAGATGGGAGAGGGGCACGCCTTGCCGCCGCTGGCTGGCAGCGTCGCGGCGAACGCGTCCTTTGCCGATTTCATCTGGTTTCGCACTGGCGGCGCCGCGCAATGGCTGGTGCGCCCCAAAGACATCGCCGACCTGTCGCGCTTCCTCAAAGCTCTCGATCCGGCCACGCCGGTGTTCCCCGTCGGCGTCGGCTCGAACCTCATCGTTCGCGATGGCGGCCTGCCCGGCGTCACCATCCGCTTGCCCAAGGCCTTCGCCAAGGTCAGCATCGAAGGCGACACGATCCGCGCCGGCGCCGCCGCCATGGGTATCACCGTCGCCAGCGCCGCCCGCGACGCGGCGCTCGCCGGCCTCGAATTTCTGCGCGGCATCCCCGGCACGACCGGCGGCGCGGTGCGCATGAACGCCGGCGCCTATGGCCGCGATGTCGCCGATATCCTGATCGAGGCCATAGTCGTGCGCCGCGACGGCCGCGTCGAAACGCTGCCCGCATCGGCGTTCGGCTTCAGCTATCGCCACTCAGGCCTGCCCGAAGGTGATATCGTCGTCGAAGCGCTGTTTCGCGGCGCCCCCGGC
>JANNJH010000495.1:0-4366 GCA_031405775.1 Sphingomonadales bacterium
GCGACCACCGCATTGCAAATGTCGGTATAGACGCCGAGCCCGCCGACAAAGGGCAGGAAGACGCGCGGCTTGCCGGGAATGTTCGCCCCCATGTACCAGCTGTTGGCTTGCACATGCAGCGTGCCATTGGCGACATCGCGCACATGGGCGACCCAGTCATCCTCGGCTTGAGATTCAGCCTCGATCACCGCTGCATGTTCCCGGCGCACATGGGCCAGACAATCGGCGATAAATTCGACATGCTGTTCGATCGCCATGACGACGTTGGTCAGGATCGAAGGGCTGCCGGGTCCGTTGATGGTGAAAAGATTGGGGAACCCTGCCACCATGATGCCGAGGTAGGTCTTGGGCCCGTCGCGCCATTTGTCCTTGATGCTGATGCCGCCGCGCCCGGTTATGTCGATCCGCGTCATGGCACCGGTGACCGCGTCATAGCCGGTGGCAAAGACGATGCTATCGACCTCGTAGCAACCGTTTTTGGTGATGATCGCGTTTTGGCTGATCCGGGTAATCGGGTCGGTGCGAACATCGACCAGCGACACGTTGGGTCGGTTGAACATCGCGTAATAATCGGTATCGACGCAGATACGCTTGGTGCCGATCGGGTGGTCGGTCGGGGTTAGTTTGGCAGCGACTGACGGGTCAGTGACGGTGCCGCGAATTTTGTCGCGCACATAATCCGCCGCGAAATCATTGGCCGCCTTGTCACGGAACATGTCGTTGAAGGCGTGCGTGAAGTTCGTGCCGCCGCGCGCCCAACGGGCATCGAATTCGCGCTGCCGCTCCGGCGCGCTGACATCGAAGGCGCTGCGCTGGCTATAGTCATAAAGCGCGCCGGATTTCGACGCCTTGGCGACCGAGCGGTGACGGGCATAATCCTGCTTCCATTCATCCTGCTCCGCTTTGGAAAGCGCATGGTTCCAGGCCGGGATGCTGAAATTGGGGGTTCGCTGAAAGACGGTGAGGTGCGCGGCTTGCGCGGCGATCATCGGCGCGATCTGAATGCCCGACGACCCTGTCCCGATCACCGCGACGCGCTGGCCGGTAAAGTCGACCGGCGTGTGCGGCCATTGCCCGGTGTGATACCAGCTGCCGGCAAAGTCATCGAGGCCATCAAAATCAGGTTTGCGTGACGCCGAGAGCGCGCCCGATGCCATGATGCAAAAGCGTGCGGTCGCGGTCTCCCCCTGCTCGGTTGTCACCCGCCAAAGCGCGTTTGCCTCGTCGAAGTGCGCCGCCACAACCTTGGTGTTGAACTGGATATCGCGGCGCAAATCGAAGCGGTCGGCAACGTGATCGATGTAGCGCAGGATTTCGGCTTGGGCTGGATAGCGTTCGGACCATTCCCATTCCTGCTGCAATTCCTCGGAGAAAGAGTAGGAATATTCGAGGCTGGGCACGTCACAACGCGCACCGGGATAGCGATTCCAATACCATGTGCCGCCAACCGCGTCGCCGGTTTCATAGACGCGCGCGGTCAGCCCAAGCTCACGCAGTTTATAAAGCATATACAGACCCGCGAATCCGGCGCCGACGACGATGGCGTCGAAATCGACAGACGACGTAGGCGCTCGGTCAGCCACTGCTATTTTACTCTTCGCTGGAACGATCAACCCACTCGTAGGCTCGACATGACAGCTAATCAACAGTTATGCTGAAAGTGGATTGGAAGCGGAGTGCGGGCATGCCGGAAATGGGCAACAAAGTTGCCATTGTGACGGGGGCAGGCTCGGGCATCGGACGCGAAGTCGCGCTGCGGCTGGCCCGCGACGGATGCAATGTCGGCGTGTTCGATATCGATGCGGCGGCAGCGGCGGCGACAGCGGAGATGATACGCGGCTCGGGTTGTCGCGCTGACGTCTTTTTCGGCGATGTGTCGGTCAAGCGCGACGCGATTTCAGCCATCGGCCAGTTCACCGAATCGCTCGGCCCGATCGACATCATGGTCAACAACGCGGGGGTTTTGCGGACATCGAAGTTCCTCGACGTGACCGAGGAAGATTGGCGGCGCACATTCGCCATCAACCTCGACGGTGTCTTTTTCTTCAGCCAGGCGGTGCTGCCTGCGATGGTCGCGCGCCGAAGCGGCACCGTTGTCAACATGTCATCATGGACGGGCAAGAAAGGCGTGGCAAATCACGCGGCCTATGGGGCGACCAAGGCGGCGATCATCAACCTGACACAGAGCCTGGCGAGCGAATTCGGCGAGCATGGCATCCGTGTCAACGCAGTCTGCCCCGGGATCATCGTTGACACCAATATGCGAACCGAGGCCGAGGACATGAACCGCGCGCAGGGTCTTCCCGATGTCGAAACCCGGACCAAGGCGCTGCCGCTGCGCCGCCCCGGATCCCCGCAGGAAATTGCCGAAGTCGTCGCGTTCCTCGCGTCCGATCGCGCCGCCTATATGACCGGGCAGGCAATCAACGTAACCGGTGGACTTTGGATGAATTGAAGGTAAGGCATAACCATGATCCTGATCAGCGCCACACCAAGCCCCTTTGCCCGCAGGGTTCGCATTGCGATGATCGAGAAGGGCATTCCCTTTACCCTCCAGAACGAAGTGCCGTGGCACGCCGACACGGCGACTTCGCGCTACAATCCGCTCGAACAGCTTCCCGTGCTGATCCCCGACGAGGGCGATCCCGTCTATGAATCGACCTACATCATGGATTGGCTGGAGGTAAAATACCCGCAGCCGCCGATGCTCCCCGACGATCCCGACAGCGCGCTTGAAGCAAAGCTCGTCCAGGTGATCGCCGAAGGTGTGGCCGACGCAACGGTCGCGCTGTTCTGGGAAATGCAGCGCGACACGATCAGCGCCGAATGGGCGAAGCGCCAGTTGCGCAAGGTGAAGGGCGGCCTCACCGAACTCAACCGGCGCGTCGATGGCCATCAATTCGTGGTCGGGGATCGGTTCGGGTTGGCCGATATCGCGGTCATCACCGTGCTCGGCATGCAGGACATCGTGATCGAAACCGGGCTGATCCCCGCCTGGCAGAAATTCGCGCCCGACATGGATGCGTGGCACGGGCTCTACCCCAACCTCAAGCGGTTCGAGGCGTTGCATCGGGACCGGCCATCGGTGAAATCGACGGCGCCATTCATGTTCGACCTGGCGGAGAAAGTTGTTTGAAATTGCCCTGCGGATAACGCCGGCGACGAGCGGGTTCAACTTCGCGTCCAGCCCGTCATGGCAACGGCTCGGTTAAAAAAATCCAGGTTGCCCAGCGACGAATGCTCCCTCGATGGGTCAGCTTCCTCGCATCGGATTTAGCCCGCAAAAGACAGCGGGATTTTTCGAGGTGCCCATATGTGTTGACTCTGCTTTCGATCGCTGTCTACAGACGTGTTGATTGCCGGGGAGTATCCGGACGCTTAAACCAAAAAATGCGTCCGTAACTATAAAGAGGGAAGATGCCATGAATCGAACTTTCACCATGAGACTGGCTTTGTCGACGGCGAGTATGCTGCCGTTCGCGGCAATGGCTCAAACACCTCCTGCCGCCCCGCTGGCCGCCGCAACCGCCGACTCGTCAGGTCTCGGCGAAATTATCGTTACGGCTACGAAACGGAGCGAAAACCTGCAGGCTGTGCCGGTTGCGATCACCGCGATCACCAGCGATCAGCTGACCAAGCAGGGCGTGTTTTCGACCACTGATCTGAACGGCTCGATCCCCAACCTGCAAGTCAGCTCCGCCTATGGCGAAACCCAGCCCAATTTCACCGTGCGCGGCATTGGCGTGGGAACCGAGTATAACTCGAACGCGGCGTCGCCTGTCGGCATCTATGTCGACGAAGTTTATCAATCGTTCCGCCCCAGCCACGGCCAGCAGCTCTATGACCTGCAGCAAGTGGAAGTCATCCGCGGCCCTCAAGGCACGTTGTTCGGTCGTAACACAACAGGCGGCGCGATCAACTTCATCACGCGCAAACCTGGCCTTAAGGATGCAAATGGCTACGGCACTGTGGGATATGGCTCATTCAACCGGCGAACCGCAGAGGGCGCGTTGGAAGTTACGCCCGTTGAAGGCAAGCTCGGCATCCGCGTTGCCGGGAATTATGTCGACTCCGACCCCTATGTGAAGAACGTCCAGCCGGTCGGACTGATCAAATCAAACCCGAACGTAGCCGACAGTGTCGCTTTTGGTGATCAAAATGTCGGCAACTCCCCCGGCGGGCATGAATCCTGGGGCCTGCGCGGCCAGATCCGCTATACGCCTGCAGACGCTGTCGATTTGAACTTCAAAGCCTATGTTTCCCATTCGCTCGGCGGCCAGGATTCGCCGCAGAACCATGGCTCTTCGCTCACCGATGATACGATTTCATTGGCTAACTCTGCCTTCGGCTTCTTCTACACGCCGGT
>JANNJH010000496.1:0-5746 GCA_031405775.1 Sphingomonadales bacterium
CTGCACAAACGGCAGCGGCTTGTCCCAGCCGGCGTTGTTGACCAGCACCCAGATCGGCCCGATCTCGGCTTCGACCTTGTCGACGGCGGCCTTGACGGCATCATGGTCGCCAACATCGACGACAAAGGTCTTGATCAGGCAATCGGGCGCCAGCGCCGCGGTTTCCTCGCCCGCCGCCTGGCTCAGGTCGAAGATCGCCACCTTGCAGCCTTCCTCGGCCAGCCTCAAGCTGAGGGCGCGGCCAATCCCCTGGCCGCCTCCGGTGACAATGGCGACCTTGTCCTGCAACCCACGCATCGAAATTCCTCCCAGAAAATGTCTCAGTCGACAGTGATGAAACTGCCCTCGGTTTCCTCGATTTCGCCGCCGGCGATCTCGAGCAGCGTTCGTTTCAATATGCGCAGCGTCTCCGCCGCCTGGTCAAGTTGGGCTTCGGTGACGCCGGCAAGAATCTCCGTCTCGATCTTGTCGACGCTGGCGCGGATTTTGCCAACCATCTTGCTGCCCGCCGTGGTCAGATAGATCCGACGAATACGACCATCATTCGCGTCCGGTCGCCGTTCGACAAAGCCCGCGGTTTCCATGCGATCGATCAATCCACCGATAGCGACCTTGGTGAGGTCGAGATCGGCCGCAACGGCAGTCTGCGTCATCCCGTCACGACGCGACAGGAAGGCGAGAACCCACCATTGCGATCGCGTGATGCCGAGTGGCTTCAATGAGCGATCAACGACGATTCGGCGCAAGCGCGAGACATCGTGAATCAGGAAGCCGAAGCGCAGATTGGTATTAAGGTCTTTGGCCACCGGTTCACTATCCATCAAAAATTGCCCCGTCATAGACCCGTGGACAGATTTTTGCAGGCTCGCATTCATGAACGGTCCGACTTGGCGCGCGGCTTGAGCCGGTCCTTGAACATGTCCCTGCCAATGATCGTCTTCATGATCTCGATCGAACCGCCGGCAATCTTGACAATCCGGGCATCGGCATAGGCGCGGGTGATCGGATAGTCCCACATATAGCCCCATCCACCGAACAATTGCAGGCATTTGTCGACCGTCTCGCAATGCAGTTCCGATGTCACCATCTTCGCCATCGCGGCATCGACGGGATCGAGTTCGCCCTTCATGAAGAGTTCGATGCACTTGTCGGTGAACACCCGCGCCATTACGGCCCGAGCCTTGAGATCTGCCAGAACGAACTGCGTGTTCTGGAACTCGGCGATCGGTTGACCAAAGGCCATGCGCTCGGCGGTATAATCCGCGGTCCATTCGATCACGGTTTCAGTCACCGTCGCCGAGCGCACCGCCTGCGCCAGGCGTTCCTGCGGCAGCTTGGTCATCATCTGGGCAAAGCCGCGGCCCTCCTCGCCGAGCAGGTTGCTGGCCGGGATGCGGACATTGTCGAAGAACAGTTCCGACGTATCCTGCGCCTTCATTCCGAGCTTTTCGAGGTTCTTGCCGCGAATGAAGCCGGCGCGGTCGCCTTCGACCAGGAACAGCGTGACGCCCTTGGCGCCGGCGGCGCTGTCGGTCTTGGTGGCGAGCACCAGCACATCGCAAAGCTGGCCGTTGGAGATGAAGACCTTCTGGCCGTTGATGACGAATTCGTCGCCGTCGCGCACGGCGCGCGTCCTGATCGCCTTGAGATCACTGCCGGCATGGGGTTCGGTCATGCCAAGCGACCCGATCGCCTCGCCGCTGACCATCCTGGGCAGCCACTGGAGCTTTTGCGCCTCGGTCCCGAACGACTGGATATAGGTGGCGACGAGATCGCTGTGGATCAGGAAACCCGGCCCGCTGGCGCCGACGCGCCAGAGTTCCTCGTAAACAACGACATCAAAAAGATAGTCCAGCCCGAGCCCGCCGTATTTTTCATCGACGGTGCAGCACAGCATCCCGGCCTCGCCGGCCTTGAGCCAAAGCTCGCGCGGGACGATGCCGTCATGCTCCCATTGCGCGTGAAAGGGCACGATCTCCTTTTCGACGAAACGGCGCACCGATTCGCGCCACATTTCATGCTCTGCGGAGAAGATAGAACGCTTGATCATGCGCGGTTGGCCTTGTCGCGTTGTGTTGACTGCTGGATTGCCGCGCGCGCCGCTTGCCACTGGCCATCGGTCATCGCCGAAAGGTCGGCGAAGGTTCCCGGCTGGGCGAGATGCTGGCCGCCGTCGATGGCAATGGTCTGGCCGGTGAGGTAATCACAACCGTCGGACTGCAAAAAGATAATCAGGTTTTGCAATTCCTTCATGTCACCGAACCGGCCAAGCGGCACCGCGTTTGCCGATGTGGCGCTCGATCGGGCATCGGGAATCGGGTTGAGCTTCTCCCAGGCGCTTTCGGTCGGGAACGGGCCGGGCGCCGTCGCGTTGAGGCGAATGCCGTATTTTCCCCATTCGACAGCGAGCGACATCGTCATGGCGTGCAGCGCGGTCTTGGCCATCGCCGAAGGAACCACGAACGCCGAGCCGCTCCACACCCAGGTCACCAGATTGCTGACGACCGATCCGCGGATGCCCTGCTCGATCCAGCGCTTGCCTGCCGCCAGCGTCACATAAAAGCTGCCGTCCATCACGGTGGAGGTGATGGCGCGGAACCCACGCGGGCTGAGATCCTTGGTCGGCGCGATGAAATTGGCGGCGGCGTTGTTGATCAGCCCGGTCAGCGGTCCGTGCGCCCAGATCGCCTCCATCATGGCATCGATCGAATCGGCATCGCGGATATCGCAGACGTGAAACACCGCGCCATGGCCGATCTCGCGCGCGGCATCCTCAAGGACATTGGCGCGACGCCCGCAGATATGGACCAGGGCGCCCTTTTCGGCGAGGGCCTTGGCGATTTCCTTGCCGAGACCGCTGCCGCCGCCGGTCACCAGGATCGATTTCCCCGCGAGGACGTCGGGCAGGAAGATATCCATGGTCATGATTGGCTTCCCCGGGATAACCGTTGTTTCACGACTTCCGCCGCGCATTGGTGAACCTGTTTACAATAATGTGGAAAGCTGTCAAGGACGGCTTTAACGATGGCTGGACACACAGCCGACCGCTTGGATGAGGATTGCACGACAGCATGGCGGACAGGTTCCTCGCAGGCGTCGGCGGCTATCTGCCGCTGCTCAGGCTCGACCGCGCAGCCGCGGCAAAGGCGCTGCGCTTCTCGGGCCTAGGTGGCCGCGGCGCCGGGTTTCGCGCCGTCGCCGGATGGGACGAAGATGCGCTGACGATCGGCGCCGAAGCGGCGCGACCGGTCATGGCAGGCGCGCAGCCCGATTCCGTCATCTTCGCCTCGACCTCGGCGCCATTCTTCGAGCGCGGCCATGCAGTCCTGTTGCTCGAAGCCCTGGCGCTGCCCGCAACGGTGCGCACCAACGATGTCGCCGGCTCGCGGCGCTGCGGCGTCGCGGCGCTGCTGAATGCCCTGCTCGGTTCCGGCGAAACCCTGGTCGTTGCCGGCGAACGGCGATCGACCCGCGCCGGCAGCCCGCAACATTTTGGCTTTGGCGACGGCGGCGCAGCGGCGCTTGTCGGCGATTCCGGCGCGGCCCGGCTGATCGGCCACGCCAGCCTGTCGCACGATTTTGTCGATATCTACGCGTCGCGCGAACGCCCCGAACCCTATGCCTATGAGGAACGCTTCATCAAGGATGTCGCGATCGGCAGCATCGTTGCGCCGACGCTTCTCGCCGCATGCGCCAGCGCCGGCATCGCGCCGCAGGCGATCACCTTCGCCGCCGTCCACGAACCGGTCGCGGGCTGCTGGCGCGACATCGGCCGCGCAACCGGGATTACCGCGCCCAACCTGTGCAGCGAGCTGGCGCAGGCCGCCGGCGATCTCGGCGCCGCCCATCCGATATATGCCGCCGCCCTCGCCTTCGACCGCGCGGCACCCGGCGATATCGTGCTGGTCGCCGGCTTTGGCAGCGGCTGCGACGCGCTGGTCTTCGAGGTCATGGCGGCGATGCCCGGCGCCGCCGACGCCAGCGCCATGCTCAAGTCCGGAGCGCCGCTCGCCGATTATGTCCGCTTCCTCAGCCTCACCGACCAGATCGCTCTCGATTGGGGCGTGCGCGGCGAGTTCAACCAGAAGGCGCAGGCCACCGCCCTCGAACGTCATGGCCGCGACATGCTCGGCTTCATCGGCGGCCGCGATTCGACCGGCAACGTGCAATTCCCCAAGAGCCGCATCCCGGTGAACCCCGCTGCCGACCCTGCCGTGCCGCTCGAAAATGTCCGGCTCGCCGAGGCGGCGGCCCATATCGTTTCGGTCACCGCCGACCGGCTCAACTTCACGCCCGATCCGCCGTTCTGGTTCGGCCTGGTGCAATTCGACAATGGCGCCCGCGTGATGATGGAATTCGCCGATGCCGATGGCCGGCCGTTCGCCGTCGGCGACCCGGTACGGATGCGGCTGCGCATCAAGTCACGCGATCGGCAGCGCGGCTTTCGCACCTATTTCTGGAAAGCGGCGCCAGCCGCAAGACCGACGATGGAGAGTTGAAGCGATGGCCTCCGGAATCAAGGACCGCGTCGCGATCATCGGCATGGGCTGCTCGGTTTTCGGCGAGCGCTGGGACAAGGGCGCCGACGACCTTATCGTCGAAGCCTTTGCCGAAGCCATCGCCGACGCCGGCATCGATCGCGGCGATATCGGCGCAGCCTGGATGGGCAATGCGCTCGACGACATCAATGTCGGCAACAGCGCCCTGCCGCTTGCTCACGCCCTGCGGCTCCGCAACATCCCGGTTTCGCGCGTCGAGAACATGTGCGCGACCGGCACCGAGGCCTTGCGCGCCGCGACCTATGCGGTAGCGGCGGGTGCGGTCGATTTCGCGCTTTGCGTCGGCGTCGAAAAACTCAAGGACACCGGCTATGGCGGCCTGCCGCTGCGCACCAAGGGCGTCGCCAACGATCTCTGGCTGCCCTATGGATCGGCCCCGGGCGGGTTCGCCCAACTCGCCGGCGCCTATGCCGCCCGGCATGGCCTTGGCGCCGATGACCTCAAGCGGGCGATGGCCCATGTCAGCTGGAAAAGCCATCAGAACGGCGTGCCCAATCCCAAGGCGCATCTGCGCAAGGCCGTGTCGATGGAAACCATCCTCGGCGCCCCGATGATCGCCGACCCGCTGGGCCTGTTCGATTGCTGCGGTGTTTCCGATGGCGCGGCCTGCGCCATCGTCACGACTCCCGAGATCGCGCAAAGCCTGGGCAAGGCAAATCCGGTCACCGTCAAGGCGATCCAGCTTTGCGCCAGCAACGGCTGGGAGATGCAATTCGGCGCCTGGGACGGCAGTTACGTCGCCAACACCCGCGAGGCGGCCAAACGTGCCTATGCCGAGGCCGGCATGGCCAATCCGCGCGCCGAGCTCGGGCTTACCGAAGTCCACGACTGTTTTTCGATCACCGAACTCGTCACCATGGAGGATCTCGGCCTGTCCGACGAAGGCCGCGCTCCCTTCGATATTCTCGATGGCCGCTATGATCGCGATGGCGCCTTGCCCTGCCAAGTGGATGGCGGGCTCAAATGCTTCGGGCATCCGGTCGGGGCGTCGGGGCTGCGGATGGCCTATGAGGTCTATAGCCAGTTGATGGAGCGCGCCGGCGATCGGCAACTGGCCAATGTCGATTTCGGCTTGACCCACAATCTCGGCGGCGCTCCCTTCAACAGCGTCGGACCGCCCGCACCGCGCGGTGGACGAGCTGGGCGACCGGGGGACATGGATGGCGATGCTACGGGCGAAAACGACG
>JANNJH010000497.1:0-4141 GCA_031405775.1 Sphingomonadales bacterium
CTCATCGCCGGCGCCAGCGGTTTGACCGTGATCGACGAGGTTCAATCCGCTCCCGCATTGTTCGCGGCGCTCAAACGCGAGGTCGACCGCCACCCCGCGCAAGATGCGCGCCTCGATACTGGTGCTCGGGCCGCTGCTCGCCCGCGCCGGCGAGGCGACCGTCTCGCTGCCCGGCGGCTGCGCCATCGGCAACCGGCCGATCGATCTGCACTTGAAGGCGCTCGAACATCTCGGCGCCGAAATCGAGCTTGCCGCCGGCTATGTGAAGGCCAGCGCCAAGGGCGGGCTTTCGGGCGGCCGCTATGTCTTCCCGACGGTATCGGTCGGCGCCACCGAGAATGCCGTGATGGCCGCGGTCCTTGCCCGTGGCCCGTCGACCCTCGAAAATGTCGCCCGCGAGCCGGAAATCGTCGATTTGTGCAACTGCCTCGTCGCCATGGGTGCCCAGATCTTCGGCATCGGCACCGAGACGCTCCACATCGAAGGCGTCCGCGATCTTCACGGCGCGACATACGCGGTCATGCCCGACCGGATCGAGGCCGGCAGCTATGCCTGCGCCGCGGCGATCACCGGCGGCGAAGTCGAGCTTGTCGGCGCCACCGAGGGCGACCTTGGCACGACGCTCGAAGCGCTGCGCGAAGCCGGCGTCGAGATCATGCCGACGCGGGACGGCCTGTCGGTCAAGCGGCTCAACAGCCTGCGTGGCATCAACCTGTCAACCGCCCCCTACCCCGGCTTTGCGACCGACATGCAGGCGCAGTTCATGGCGATGTTGACCGTCGCCGATGGCGCATCGCTGTTGACCGAAACCATCTTTGAAAACCGCTTCATGCACGTTCCCGAACTGGCGCGGATGGGCGCCGATGTCACCGTGCGCGGCCGCTCGGCGGTGGTGCGCGGCGTCGCCGGGCTGCACGGCGCGCAGGTCATGGCCACCGACCTTCGCGCTTCGATGAGCCTCGTCCTCGCCGGGCTGGCAGCTTCGGGCGAAACCACCATCAGCCGGGTCTATCACCTCGATCGCGGTTACGAACGGCTGGAGGAAAAGCTCTCCGCCGTCGGCGCCGACATCGAACGCATCTCCGACGGCTGATGCCAAAATGCCTATGAACGACGAGCGCCTGACGCTGCTCGGCCAAGGCGCCGAGGATCTGCCCGCCATTTCGGCGCTGCTGCAGGACGCGACGTTGCGGTCCGGGGATCTGGCCTTTGACCGGCGCGGGCGGCGGCTGGTGCTGCTGGTCAACCGCTATCGCTGGGAAGCCGGCGGCGGCAGCCGGGTGCGCTCGGCGCTGCGCATCGAAACGGTGGAGGCCGTCCAGCGCCAGAATTGGCCGCAGGGCGCCGACACTGTCCTCAACCTGCTCAGCCTGGCGCAGGATGGCGACTGGTTCGTGCTGATTTTTGCTGCCGGGGTGGCGTTGCGGGCGAAAGCGGAGGTCATCGAAATCGTGCTGGAGGACGTGGCTGCTCCATGGGCGACGGCACGCGTTCCAAGTCACGTGTAAAAACTCCGATTGCCTGACTCTAGCCGCCTCTCCCGCAAGCGGGAGCGGGTGCCGCGATCGATCAGTCCAGCGCAATCCTCAGTCTGACCAGCATTTTCCCCGTGTCACCCCGGCGACGACAAATGCGCCGCGTTCACATCGGCGTCCCCTCGTCATCCTCGAACGGAATCTCCCCGAGCGCGCCGGGATCGAAGCGCAACCGGCCGCTAATCACCTGTTCGCCCCCTGACTCCGCTTCACCGCTGGACAATTGCAGGTCAAGCCTTTCGGCGTCGCGGTGGCGGAACTCGGCCTCGATGGCGTCGATGATGTTCGCCGGCGTATGCAAGCAGATCAGCGCCTCGCGCCCCATCCGGACGCCGCTGTCAAAGGTTTCGCGCACCACCGTTTCCACGCCGGCGCGGCGCAACGCCAGCCAATGGGTGCGATCAAAGGCGCGCGCCAGGATCGGCAAATCGGGCCATTCGGCGCGGATCGGCACCAGCGTCGAAACCGGGTCCCAGGCGCCATCGATGGCATAGATCAGCAGCCCGGCGTGATCGATGCCGGCGGCGCGCAATATGTCGATACGCCGACCGTCGCCGAAATAGACCTTGATGCCGAAACGCAGGGAGATATCGATGATCTCGGCATCAAGGTCGATCGACGTCACCACGATGCCGCGCGCCGCCAGCATCTGCGATACCACCTGCCCGAAACGGCCCCCGCCGACGACGATGGCGCGGCCCTTGTCGCCATCGACATGAACGCCGGTCTCGGGCCCGTCGGGATCGGCGAGCGCCGCCGCCCGGGGCTGCAACCGCGATGCAGCGAGGAACAGCAACGGCGTCAGCGCCATCGACACCGTCACCACCGCGCCGAACAATTGCGCCGCCTCGGTGGTGATCAACATGCCGCTCGCCGCCGCGGCAAACAGCAGGAAGCCGAACTCGCCGCCTTGCGAAAGCAACAATCCCATCTGGAAGGCCCGCATCGGCCTGGTGCCGAACCGCAGCGCCAGCGCGAAGGTCACCATGGTCTTCACCGCCATGACGCCGATGACCAATGCGATGACTTGCGCCCAATGTTCGCGCACCACGCCAAAATCGAGCGTCATGCCGATGGTCATGAAAAACAGCCCGAGCAACAGCCCGCGGAACGGCTCGATATCGGCCTCGAGCGCGTGGCGATAGGGCGATTCGGCCAGCATGACGCCGGCGACGAACGCCCCCAGCGCCATCGACAGGCCCAGCGACGCCATCAGCAGCGCACTGCCGAGCACCGACAGCAGCGCCGCCGCCGCGAACGCCTCGCGCGCGCCGAGCTTGCCGATGATGCGGAACAGCGGCGGCAGCAGGTAACGCCCGGCGAGGATGAGGCCGGCGAGCGCCGCCAGCGTCATCGCCGCCATCTGCCAGCCGGGCCGGGCATCGGGATCGGGAACCCGCGACAGCGCGGCGACAATGGTCAGCAGCGGCACGATGGCGAGATCCTGGAACAGCAGCACCGAGAAACTGCGCTCGCCAAAGGCCGTGCCGGCGATGTTGCGCTCGTTGAGCAACTGCATGACCAGCGCCGTCGACGACAGGCCGAGCGGCAGCCCGATGACGAGCGCCGCCTGCCACGTCAGGCTGGTCAGCAACATCACCAGCCCGGTCAGCGCCAGGCCGCAAACGACGACCTGCGCCGCGCCCAGCCCGAAGATGTCGCGGCGCAGCGCCCACAGCCGCGACGGCTGGAGTTCGAGCCCGATGACGAACAGCAGCAGGACGATGCCGAATTCGGCGTATTGCAGCACCTTTGCGGGTTCGCCGATCAACCCTAGCAGCGATGGCCCAATGATGATGCCGGCCGCCAGATAGCCAAGGACCGCGCCAAGCTTTGCCCGGATGAACAGCGGCACCAGCACGACGCTCGCCGCCAGGAAGACGACGGCTTCGGGAAGAAAGCTCGGGGTGTGCGGCGGCACCACGGTCAGCCCGTGGAAATTTTCGCGGTGCTTACGGGAGTCGCGTCTTCGGGAGGCGCGAGCCCAGGGGCCGCGTCTTCGGGAGGCGCGAGCCCAGGGGCCGCGAGCCGCGCCGCTTCGATCGCCGCGTCAAAGGCCAGCAATATCGAAGGGTGCCGCGCCCGGTGCGGTCGTGCCGGGGCGAACACCGCCATCCCCGGCCAGCCCGGAACGGCTTCGCTGCGCGCCGCCAGCCAGCCGGCGAGATCGGCGCGCGCCGCGACCAGCGCCGCGCTGTCCTTGCCGATGATGTCGGCCGCGACCAGCGCCGCCGCCGCCTGGCCCAGCGCGCAGGCGCGCACTTCCTGCCCGAAGCGGCTGACGCGCCCGGCGTCATCGAGGTCGAGATCGACGGTGACCTTGCTGCCGCACACCGGCGAGACCTTGGTCGCCGACCCCTGCGGATCGGCCAGCCGCGCCGCATCGGCCGTCGACGCGGCGAGGCGCAGGATTTGGGTGTTGTCAAGCGCTTCGGACATGGCGACGAGTATAAGCCACGCCACGCCGCGTGGCGGCCCAAGGCAATGATGCCGAAAGGGGATTCGTAGTTTTGGCGGGGCTCTCGGCGGACAATTCTCGGGCCGGAATCTTACTCAGCAATTATCGCCTCAACTGTGGCGAGTACGAGATTCGAGTCCGCGGCCTG
>JANNJH010000498.1:0-1991 GCA_031405775.1 Sphingomonadales bacterium
AGGCCGGGGTCCGGCCCCGGCGCTTGTCGAGGAGCGGCCTATGACGGAACCCCGTCCCGAAAGCAACCCCTCGACGCCGCGGGTTCAGCCCGTCGCCGCCAGCGCACTCCGCCCGCGCTTGACCGTCAACTTGTTGAGCGCATTGACATAGGCCCGCGCGCTGGCGACCAGCGTGTCGGTGTCCGCCCCGACGCCGCGCGCCGTGCGGCCATTCTCCGCCAGCACCACCGAGACTTCGGCCTGGGCATCGGTCCCCGCCGTCACCGCATGGACCTGGTAAAGCTGCAACGTCGCGCCGTCATGGGGTTCGAGCTTGCGAATGGCGTTGAACAGCGCATCGACCGGGCCGTTGCCGCGTACCGCCGCCGTATGCTCCTCGCCATCGATATTGAGCGTCAGGATTGCCCGCTGCGGACCATTTGAGCCACAATAGACCTCGACCTCGACGACCTGGATACGGTCGTGCCCGCGCAGCACTTCGTCATCGACGAGCGCGACAATATCCTCGTCGAAGACCTGCTTCTTGGCGTCGGCCAGGTCCTTGAAGCGCTTGAAGGCATCGCCGAATTCATTGTCCGACAGGTTATAGCCCATTTCGCCCAGCTTCTGCCGGAACGCCGCGCGCCCCGAATGCTTGCCGAGGACGAGGTTGGTCGATCCCATGCCGACGCTTTCGGGGGTCATTATCTCATAGGTGCCCGAATCCTTGAGCATGCCGTCCTGGTGGATGCCGCTTTCATGCGCAAAGGCGTTGGCGCCGACGATGGCCTTGTTGGCCTGAACCGCCATGCCGGTGATTCCCGAAACCAGCCGCGAGGCGCGGGTGATCTCGGTGGTGACGATGCCGGTGGTCACCGGCAGCACATCGTGGCGCACCCGGATCGCCATGGCGATTTCCTCGACCGCCGCATTGCCGGCGCGCTCGCCGATGCCGTTGATCGTCGCCTCGCACTGCCGCGCCCCGGCCATGATCGCCGCCAGCGTGTTGGCGACGGCGAGGCCGAGATCATTGTGGCAATGCGTCGAAAAGATCGCCTTGTCGGCCTCCGCCACCCGCGACATCACATCGCGGAACATCGCGCCATAGGTTTCGGGCGTCGCATAGCCGACGGTATCGGGCAGGTTGATCGTCGTCGCGCCGGCGCGGATCGCGGTTTCCACCGCGCGGCACAGAAAATCCGGGTCGCTGCGCGTCGAATCTTCCGCCGACCATTCGACATCGTCGCACAGGTTGCGGGCATAAGCGACCGAGGCGGCAATGGCATCGAGCACTTCCTCTGGCGTCTTGTTGAGTTTCGCCCGCATGTGCAGCGGCGAAGTGGCGATGAAGGTGTGGATGCGCGGGCGTTTCGCGTGGCGGACGGCGGCCCAGGCGCGGTCGATATCGACGGTCGCGGCGCGCGCCAGACTGGCAACGATGGCGGTCTCGCACTGTTTGGCGACGGCGGTGACGGCTTCAAAATCGCCCTCGCTGGCGATGGCAAAGCCGGCTTCGATGATATCGACGCCCAGCGCCTCGAGCTGCGCCGCGACCTTGAGCTTTTCTTCAAGGTTCATCGAACAGCCCGGCGATTGCTCGCCGTCGCGCAGGGTGGTGTCGAAAATGCGGATATGGTCGGTCATGGGATGGGCCTGTCTCAAACGGGTTCCGGATGCGGTGCGGAAAGGTCCCCTCAGGCGCGGTAGCTCGAACCCGGTTCGGGCGAGCGGAAACGGCGCGCCTAAGGGCGCGTAAGTCGCAACAGCAAAAGGCCGACCGTATGCATCGAAGCGTTATGCCAGCAGCGCCGCCGTCTGTCCAGACCGCAATGTCCTGCCCGTCGGCACGCACATGAATGCCCCCTCTCCCGCTCGCGGGGGAGGGGGCATTCACGTGCGTGCCGACGGGCAGGACATTGCGGTCTGGACAGACGGCGGCGCTGCTGGCATAATGCTTTGATGCATACGGTCGGCCTTTTGCTGTTGCGACTTACGCGCCCTTAGGCGCGCCG
>JANNJH010000499.1:0-1197 GCA_031405775.1 Sphingomonadales bacterium
GTGAAGGTGCCGAGCGGGATCGACGCCGTGACGCCTTGCAGATTGTTGCCGCGGGCGTTGGTGACGGTGAGTTTCTTGCCGCTGCCCTTGCGGCGTTTGTCGGGGATGGGGACCTTGCGGCGGCCGGACAGGTAATCGGCGGTGATGCTGCCCGGTGTGTCGAGAATGTCTTGCAGGCTGCCATGGGCGACGACTTCGCCGCCGTGGGTGCCGGCGCCGGGGCCCATGTCGACGATATAATCGGCGAGGCGGATGGCGTCTTCGTCATGTTCGACAACAAGGACGGTGTTGCCGAGATCGCGCAGCCGACGAAGGGTGACGAGCAGGCGTTCGTTGTCGCGCTGGTGGAGGCCGATGCTGGGTTCGTCGAGGACGTAGAGGACGCCCGAGAGGCCGGAGCCGATCTGGCTGGCGAGGCGGATGCGTTGGCTTTCGCCGCCGGACAGGGTGCCGGACTTGCGATCGAGGCTGAGGTAATCGAGGCCGACGTTGTCGAGGAAGCCGAGGCGTTCGATGATTTCCTTGAGGATGCGTTCGCCGATGGTGCGCTGTTTGGGGGTGAGTTTTTCGCTGAGTTGCTTGGCCCAGGCGAAGGCCTGGCTGACGGGGCGGCGGACGGCGTCGGCGATGGTCTCGCCGGCGATCTTGACGCTGAGCGCTTCGGGCTTGAGGCGGTCGCCGTGGCAGGTTTCGCAGGGGGCAGCGGATTGGTAGCGGGAGAGTTCCTCGCGCATCCAGGTGCTTTCGGTGGCGCGCAGGCGCTTTTGGAGGTTGGCGATGACGCCTTCGAAGGGCTTGACGACTTCATAGGATTTGCGGCCGTCCTCGAAGCGCAGCGCGATGGCCTTGCCGCCGGTGCCGTGGAGGACGGCGCGCTGGGCCTCGGGGAGGAGGTCTTGCCATTTCGACTTGAGGGTGAAGCCATAGGCGCGGCCGATGCTGGCGAGGACCTGCTGGTAATAGGGCGAGGGCGGTTGCGATTTGGCCCAGGGCATGACGGCGCCCTTGTCGATGGTGAGGGCGTGGTTGGGGACGATGAGGTCTTCGTCGAAGATGAGCTTTTCGCCAAGGCCGTCGCAGGCCGGGCAAGCGCCTTGGGGGGCATTGAACGAGAACAGCCGCGGTTCGATGGATTCAATCGTGAAGCCGGAGACCGGGCAAGCGAACTTTTCGCTGAAAACAATCCGGTTGGGCGGC
>JANNJH010000500.1:0-3582 GCA_031405775.1 Sphingomonadales bacterium
GGCCGCCCAGGGCTTTTGGCGACCAGGTTGCGCGCCCGGAGACCAAATAGTCATCATTGGCGCGATCCGCATTGATCGTATCGTTGAAGACGCCGGCGGTGACCCGCAGTTCGTCGCCCGGCGAGATATAGGCGATGGTGCCACCGAGTCGCCGCACGTTGTTGAAAGCTTCGTTGAAGGCAGCGCGTTCGATGAAGCTGGTGTAGCGCGAGCTGGAAATTTGTTCAAAGCCGTTGAGCGGCTCGAAATGGCCGAGGGAAATCTCGATCGGCGACCGGGCGGTTTCGGTACCGCCGCGCCACGACAACACCACATCGGCGGGGCGGACCAGCGAATCGGCGAAATCGACCTCGGCCTTGTAGCTGAATCCACCCGGAAACCCGCCCTCGGCGCCGATCCGCACGCGCCGTATCCGGGTGGCAAAGCCCAGATCCTTGGCGGCGATGCGATCGCCGGGGTTTTCAAGATAGGCTGCATCATAGTTGATGCGACCCCGAACCTTGAAGCGCCAGCCATCGGACGTGGCGAATTCGGGCGAACCGCGAAAGCGGGCGATGCTCGTTTCCCCGGGCTTGACCGCATTGGCCAGCGCCATCTTGACCTGATCGGGCATCGCCTCGGCCTGCGCCGTCACCTGGGCCTGCGTCGCCTGGGCATTTTCGGCGACTTCGGTCGCCTTGGCCTGCGCGTCCGCGGCCTGCGCCTGGACCTGGACCTGCACCGCCTGCTGCGCATCGAGCCGCGCCGTCAGCGCCTGGACCTGCGCCCGCAATTCGCGGATCTCCTGCGTCTGGACACTGGCCGCAGCCGGCTTCCTGGCGGGTTTCGCCGCGGCGATTGCCGGCACAAGCGCCAGCGCCAAAGCGCTTGACCCCAACAGGATTGTTCTGGAACGCGTCATGATTGCCCTCGTTTTACTTGAAAAATTGATGAAATGGCTACCCGGACGAATTTCCGGCGGTGCGCGGCCTCGTTATCGCAAAGAATAATCTTCTTGATCGGACGGCATGCAAAATGCGGCCTCTCACATAGCTGTCGACTAGCCCGCGCTCTGGCGCTAGCGCTCCTGTATATTTTTTAGAATGTTTACAACCCAATAGTCAGCGAACATGCAATTCCGACACTCAGTGAGTTAATCGGTAATTGTTGCGCTTATGTGACGGTTAGGGTGATTTTTTGTTGCAGAAATTCGTTTTTGGCTGACTGTTGCCGTTTTGCTTCAGGCAGTCGAACCAGGGCCGGACGCAAACGCCGTCTCATCGCGTTTCGGGCGATTCTCGATGTTGATGCCGGTGGCGCTGTAATGGACAAGCTCGGCGATGTTGGTGGCGTGATCGCCGATGCGTTCGAGGTTCTTGGCGATGAACAACAAATGCGCCGAGGGTGCGATCGCCTGCGGATTCTCCATCATGAAGGTCAGCAGCGCCCGGAACAGGCTGTTATAATAATCATCGACGGACGAATCGCGCTGCCATACCGCCAGCGCCGTTTCGGCGTCGCCGTCGACATAGGCGGCGAGCACCGAGTGCAGCATCTCGATGACGACGCGCGCCATTTCCGGCACGATGACCATCGGCTCGACCGGCTTTGCCCGCGCCAGCACCGTCGCCCGCTTGGCGATGTTCTTGGCATAATCGCCGACGCGTTCGAGCAGCGAGCTGATCTTCAGCGCCGCGATAATGGCGCGCAGATCGTCGGCGACCGGTGCCCGCAACGCGATGATCTCGATGGCCAGCGCCTCGGCCTCGGCCTCCAGCGCGTCGATCCGGGCGTCGTCCGCCACGACCGAGACGGCGGTATCGGCGTCGCGCTCGATCAACACCTTGATGGCGGCGGCGATCTGGGTTTCGCAAAGCCTGCCCATCTCGACGATCAGCGCCTGCAAGCGATCGAGATTCTCGTCGTATGACTTGACGGTATGCCCCTGCATCATGCCCTGATGCTCCCTGCGAGATCGCTCGCCATCAGCCGAACCGCCCGGTGACATATTCGCGCGTCCGCTGTTCGCGCGGGTTGGTGAATATCTGCGCCGTCGCGCCAACCTCGATGACTTCGCCCAGATACATGAATGCCGTCTGGTCCGAACAGCGCGCCGCCTGCTGCATCGAATGGGTGACGATCAAAATGGTGAATTCGGCGCGAAGCTCGGCGATCAGCTCCTCGACCTTGGCGGTCGAAATCGGATCGAGCGCCGACGTCGGTTCATCGAACAACAGCACCTGCGGCCGTACCGCGATGGTGCGCGCGATGCACAGGCGCTGCTGCTGCCCACCCGATAATCCCAGCGCCGAGGTGTTGAGCCGGTCCTTGACCTCGTCCCAGATCGCCGCCTTGTGCAGGCTCCATTCGACGCGCTCGTCCATCGCCGCCTTGCCGAGCTTTTCATGCAGGCGGACGCCGAAGGCGATATTTTAATAAATCGTCATCGGGAATGGTGTCGGCTTCTGGAAGACCATGCCGATGCGGGCGCGAAGCTCGGTCGGATCGACCTTGGCGTCGATGAGGTTGATGCCGCCCATCATCACCTCGCCGGTGGCGCGCTGGCCCGGATACAGGCTGTACATGCGGTTGATGACGCGCAGCAGCGTCGATTTCCCACAGCCCGACGGACCGATCAGCGCCGTCACGCGCTTTTCGGGAAAGCTCAGGTTGATCGAATTCAGCGCGCGGTTTTCGCCATAGAAAAATTCCAGGTCGCGCGTCACGATGACCGGGGTCAGCCCATCGAGCGAGTCGTGGCGTTTTACGGCGCCGGCGAGCGACGCGACTTGTATGGGTTCGGTCATCATCGTCATCCCTGTTAGCGCCTGCGACCGACGATCAACTGGGCGACGATATTGATGACAAGCACGCCCAGCGTGATCAACAAGGCCCCGGCCCAGGCAAGCTCGACAAGGTCGTCATAAGGGCTGCCGGCGAACTGGTAAATCGCCAGCGGCAGGCTGGCCATCGGTTTGCCGAGCGACGTCGACCAGTTGAGATTGCCCAGCGAGGTGAACAGCAACGGCGCCGTGTCCCCGGACACCCGCGCCAGCGCCAGCAACACCCCGGTCAGCATCCCCGCAGCCGCCGCGCGCCAGGCGATCAGCGTCACCACCTTCCACTTCGGCGCCCCCAGCGCCGCCGCTGCCTCGCGCAGCGCCACCGGCACCAGCGACAGCATGTCCTCGGTGGTGCGCACGATCATCGGGATGGCGATCACCGCCAGCGCG
Source organism: Sphingomonadales bacterium (assembly GCA_031405775.1). Taxonomy (GTDB): domain Bacteria; phylum Pseudomonadota; class Alphaproteobacteria; order Sphingomonadales; family Sphingomonadaceae; genus Sandarakinorhabdus. Next base: position 3,213 of record JANNJH010000500.1, read on the forward strand.
ATGCCGCCGGCAAAGCCCGAATAGGTCTTGGTCGTGGCGACCAGCAGCACATAGACGAACAGCCCGACAAGGATCGACGGCGCCGAAAGCAGGATGTCGCTGACAAAGCCCGTGACCTTGCCCAGCCGTGATCCGCGAGCATATTCCGATAGATAGGTGCCGGCCATGATGCCTATCGGCGTCGCCACCGCCATGCCCAGCGCCACCTGGATCAGGCTGCCGACGATAGCATTGGCGAGGCCGCCATTCTCGCCGGTCGGTGCCATCGACGTCGTCAGCACCGCCCATTGCAGCGCCGGCGCGCCGCGCGACACCAATGTCCACAGGATCGAGCCCAGCACGAACAGCGACAGCAGCGCGGCGGCGCTGG
>JANNJH010000501.1:0-5257 GCA_031405775.1 Sphingomonadales bacterium
GCGGGGGCGCGGTAGAGCGGCACCAGCTCTTCCAGCGGCCGGTCGGCAATGACGATGCCCGCCGCATGGGTCGAGGCGTTGCGGTTGAGGCCTTCGAGCTTGAGCGCGATCTCGAACAGCATCTTGACCATCGGATCGCGGTCGCGCTCCTCCTGGAGGCGGGGCTCGCCGGCGATCGCCTGCGCCAGGTTGACCGGATTGGCGGGGTTCATCGGGATCAGTTTCGACAGGCGGTCGACCTGGCCATAGGGCATCTGAAGCACACGGCCCACGTCGCGCGTCACCATGCGGGCCTGCAATTTGCCGAAGGTGATGATCTGCGCCACGCGGTCCGATCCGTAGCGCTTCTGCACGTAGTCGATTACCTCGTCACGCCGTTCCTGGCAGAAATCGATGTCGAAATCCGGCATCGACACGCGTTCGGGGTTGAGGAAGCGCTCGAACAGCAGGTTGAAGCGGAAGGGGTCGAGATCGGTGATGGTGAGGGCAAAGGACACCATCGATCCCGCACCCGAGCCGCGCCCCGGCCCTACCGGAATGCCCTTCGATTTCGCGTGCTTGATGAAATCGGCGACGATGAGGAAATAGCCCGGAAAGCCCATGTCATTGATGACGCCAAGCTCGAACGCCAGCCGCTCGGTATAGGGCGTCGCAGCATCGCCGCTGATGCCAAGCGTTGCCAGCCGCCGCGCCAGCCCGGCTTGCGCCGCCGCCACCAGTGCCGGGTCTTCGGATTGGCCATCGGTCGCCATGCGCGGCAGGATGGGTTTGCGCGACGGCGCCGCCACCGCGCAGCGCTGCGCCACCACCAGCGTATTGGCCAGCGCCTCGGGCAGGTCGGCAAAGGCCTTGCGCATCTCGTCGGCGCTTTTCAGCCGGTGCTGGGGGTTGGATTTCGGCCGGTCCTCGGCCTCGACATAGGCCGAATTGGCGATGCAGAGCAGCGCGTCATGGGCGATATGGACACGCTCATCGAGGAACTTGACCGGGTTGGTGGCGACGATCGGCAGGTCGCGCGCCATCGCCAGCCGCAACAGGCCGGGCTCGGAACGCTGCTCGGTGGGATCATTGCTGCGCGAAATCTCGACATACAAGCGCCCGGGGAACAGCCGCACCAGCGCATCGGCATAATCGTCGACGGCTTGCCCGTCCGCCAGCAACCGCGCCAGCGCGCCATCGGCGCCGCCGGTCAAGGCGATCAGGCCACCGGTGCGCCCGTCGAAATCGCCCAGCATCAAATGCGGATCATCGGACGCATCGGCCCCCAGATGCGCCTGGCTGACCAGCGAAATCAGATTGCCATAGCCGGCGGTATTTTGCGCGAACAGCACCAGCCAGTCGAACACCGGCCGCGTCAGTGCCGTGCGCGACCCCGGCCGCTCGATGGCGACCATCGCGCCGATGACCGGCTGCACCCCGGCATCCTTGGCGGCAGCCGAAAAATCCATCGCGGCGAACATGTTACCGCGATCCGCCAGCCCGGCCGCCGGGAGGCCGGCCTTGCGGCAAGCCTTGGCGATATCCTCGGGCTGGATCGCGCCTTCGAGCATCGAATAGGCGCTGTGCAGGCGCAAATGGACAAAATTCGCGTGGGGCATCGCCGCAGCCTGCTCCCTGCGGGCGATTCGGGAAAGCTTGGCGTTCGACTTATCCACGACGGATTCGAACCCCGTCACGCCGCCGCCAACCGCCCGTCGTGCAGCGTCACCACACGGTCCATTTGACGGGCGAGCGCGACATTATGCGTCGCCACCAGCGCCGCCGACCCTTGCCCGCGCACCAGCGCCAGGAATTCGGCCAGCACCTTGGCCGCGGTCGCTTCATCAAGGTTGCCCGTCGGCTCGTCGGCGAGCACCAGCACCGGCTTGTTGGCCAGCGCCCGCGCCACGGCGACGCGCTGCTGCTCGCCGCCCGAAAGCTGCGACGGGCGATGCGTCAGCCGGTCACCGAGGCCAAGGTCGGTCAACAACTGGTCGGCGCGCGCGCGTGCGTCCTTCTCCGAGCGCCCCGCCACCAGCCCGGCGAGCAGCACATTCTCGCGCGCGCTGAAATCCGGCAGCAGATGGTGGAACTGATAGACAAAGCCCAGCCGGTCGCGCCGCACGCGCGTCCGGCCCGCATTATCGAGCGCCTCGACACGTTCCCCGGCGATCGAAATCCGCCCCTGAAAACCGCCTTCGAGCAATCCGACGGCTTGCAGCATCGTCGATTTCCCCGACCCCGAAGGCCCGAGCAGCGCGACGATTTCCCCCGCGTTGACGGTCAGGTCGACGCCGCGCAACACTTCGATCGTCGTCGAGCCTTGGGTGAAGCTGCGGCGCAAATCCTCGACGACCAGAACCGGCTTATTCATAGCGCAACACCTGCACAGGGTCGGTGCTCGCCGCCTTCCACGCCGGATACAGCGTCGCGAGGAAGCTCAGCAGCAGCGCCAGCGCGACGATCCCGACGACTTCGACCGGGTCGGTCTTCGACGGCAATGCGGCGAGATAACGCACCGAAGGATCCCACAGGTTCGTCCCCGTCAGCCTGCCGACGCTGGCGACGATGCCGGCGCGAAAATACAGTAGCGCGAACCCCAGCACACAGCCGAGCCCGATGCCGAGACCGCCGATCAGCGTCCCCACCGTCATGAACACCCGCATCAGCGCGATGCGGCTGGCGCCCATCGTCCGCAAAATGGCGATGTCGCGGGTTTTGGCGCGCACCAGCATGATCAGCGACGACAGGATGTTGAAAACCGCGACCAAAATGATGATCGACAGCACCCAGAACATCACCGTGCGTTCAACGACCAGCGCCGAAAACAGCGCCGAATTGGTCGATTTCCAGTCGTTGATCACCGCCACCCCGGCGATTTGGGGCGCGATCGGCGCCAGTATCTCGCCGACGCGGTCGGGGTCGCTGGTCACCACCTCGACCATGCCGACGGCATCGCCCAACCGCAGCAGCGTCTGCGCGTCGCTCATCGGCATGACGACGAAAGCCTTGTCATATTCATAGATGCCGACTTCGAACAGCGCGACGATGCGATAGGCGACGATGCGCGGCACCGTGCCGAACGGCGTCGATTCGCCCTGTGGATTGATCAGCGAGATCGAATCGCCGACCCGCGCCCCCAGCGCCTCGGCGAGCCGGGCGCCGACCGCCACGGTGTTGGTGCCGGGTTGCAGATTGCGCAGCGAGCCGCCGACGACATTGTCGGCGATGACCTTGGTGCCGTTGATGTCGGCCATCGTCATGCCGCGCACCAGCACGCCTTCGACGCGGCCACCAAAGCTGCCCATCAGCGGCTGTTCGATCAGCGGCGTCGCCGAAGTGACGCCCGGAAGCGCCTGCAACCGCGCCTGCAACGGCTGCCACGCCTCGATCTTGCCGCCATAGCCCTGCACCACCGCATGGCCGTTCAATCCGAGGATACGATCGAACAATTCGGCGCGAAAGCCATTCATGACGCTCATCACCGCGATCAGCGCCGCAACCCCGAGCGCCACGGCGACAAGGCTGATCGACGCGACGAGGAAAATGAAGCCCTCGCCGCGCCCCGGCAGCAGGTAGCGCGACGCGATCATGCGTTCATAGCGGGTGATCAAGCCGACAACCTCGCTACCGCTTCGTCGATGCTGACTTCAACCCGTTCGCCGCCGCGCCGCTTCAATTCGACAACCCCCGCCGCCACGCCCTTGGGGCCAACCACCAACTGCCACGGCAGGCCGATCAAGTCGGCCGTCGCGAACTTTGCCCCGCCGCGTTCATCGCGATCATCGTAAAGCACTTCGACTCCCGCAGCAATCAGCCGCGCATAAAGCCCGTCCGCCGCCGCCGCGCACGCCGCATCATCGGCGCGCAAATTGATCAGCGCCACCTTGTACGGCGCCACGGCTTCCGGCCAGATGATGCCGTCCTTGTCGTGGCTCGCCTCGATGATCGCCCCCATCAACCGCGACACGCCGATGCCATAGCTGCCCATCAGCGGCGTCACCGGCGCGCCATCCGGCCCCGCCACTGTAACGCCCATGGCTTTGGTATATTTGTCGCCGAAATAGAACACCTGCCCCACCTCGATGCCCTTCGACTGTTTCAAGGCGTCGCCCGCCCTGCTTTCCGCCGCGGCATCGCGCTTTTCATCGGTGGCGGCGTAATCGGCGTTCAATCCGTCGATGAAAGCCTCCAGCCCGCCTGCATCATCGGCATCGATGGCGCTGGTGTCGTGACCCTGTTCCCAGTTGCTGTGATAAAACACGTCGCTCTCGCCGGTCGGTGCCAGCACGATGAATTCGTGGCTCAGGTCGCCGCCGATCGGCCCGGTGTCGGCGCGCATCGGGATCGCGTGCAGGCCCATGCGCGCAAAGGTCCGCATATAGGCGATGAACATGCGGTTATAGCTGTGCCGCGCCCCGGCAAGATCCGCATCGAAGCTATAGGCGTCCTTCATCAGGAATTCGCGCCCGCGCAGCACGCCGAAGCGCGGCCGCACCTCGTCGCGGAACTTCCACTGGATCTGGTAAAGGTTGCGCGGCAGGTCGCGATAGCTTTTGGCGCCATTCTGGAAAATGACGGTGAACAGCTCCTCGGCGGTCGGGCTGAACAGCATCTCGCGGTCATGGCGATCGACGATGCGCAGCATTTCCGGGCCATAGGCTTCATATCGCCCCGATTGCTTCCACAGCTCCGCCGACTGGATCGTCGGCATCAGCACTTCGATGGCGCCGGCGCGGTCCTGTTCCTCGCGGACGATCGTCTCGATCTTCTTGAGCACCCGCAGCCCGAGCGGCAACCAGGCATAAATGCCGGCGGCGGTCTGGCGGATCATGCCGGCGCGCAGCATCAACTGGTGGCTGATGACCTGGGCATCGCCGGGGGTTTCCTTGAGGACCGGCAGGAAATAACGGGACAGGCGCACAGGCAAGCTCATTTGCGGCAAGAGGGCGGAACTGCCGCGGCGTGTAGCATGGCCATGGCCGAGCGCAACGTCGGCGGATGTGGCCGGCTTGCAACAGTCGCAAACCAAAGATGCACACAGGCCGCCAAGGCATGCGGATGTAAATGACATTGGGCGAAATCGCGCCTAGCAAGATTGTTGCACGTCCAGCGCCAGCCGGGGGTTCAGGGAGAAAGGCCGAATGGCCAAGGTCTTCGTCGCCACCCGCAAGGGCAGGCGCCTGTAACACCGGTGTGGGGGCACAACCCGGCGTTACGGAAGAAGTCCAGGGATGAAAGTCTCGTCACGGGAATGCCCGGGTGCCGCCGCACCCGG
>JANNJH010000502.1:0-1173 GCA_031405775.1 Sphingomonadales bacterium
GGGTGGGCAGCTCCGCCGTCATTCGCCTTCGGCCTCGGCAAGCCGCACCAGCCCCGAACGCCACTGACCGAACAGCAACCGCCGGCCGCCGAATTCGACGACCAGCAGCCGGTTCCCCGGTCCCAGCGGCAGCGCCTGCACGACCCGCGCATGGCGCGCGCTCTCGCCCGGCCATTTCAGCCCGGCGGGAAGCCGCGCCGTGATCCGTTCGATCCAGGCCGGAACCGCCGTCATCCGCCGGCCTGCGAAACTATCTCGGTGAGCTTGACCCCAAAGCGATCGCCGATGGAAACAATCTCGCCGCGCGCGATCAGGCGTTCGTTGATCAGCACATCGACCGGCGCATCGACCCGCCGATCGAGCGCGTGGACCGCTCCGACCTGCAACGCCAGCACATCGCGCAGGCACATCTTGACGGCGCCGACCTCCACCGAAAGCCGCACCGAAATCGCCCCGAATGCCCCAAGGTTACTCAGGCCTTCCGGGCCATCGAGCGCCGACCCCTGCATCCCGCCCGGTGCAATCGCGTTCATGACATCCCCCCCAATGATTCAACCCCGATGGCGACGATCGTCGCCTGCTGCCGGCCATCGGGCAGCGATGTCAGCGTCGCCCACCCGATGCGGTGATCGCCGACGATCAGCGGCATTTCCGGCAGCGGATCGATCGGCAGCACGGTCCCGGCGCGCAGCGGCAGCAACGACGCGACCATCGCCATCCCCGTCGCCAGTTCGACCCGCACCCGCATCGGCAGGTCGAACACCCGCGTCGCCAGCGCCGCCACCGGCTCCACAGCCGCGGGCGCGACCATCGCCGACGCCGGCGCCATGACACGCACATGGCCCGCCATCGCACCGCAGCTGACATCGAGATCGAAGCCGGCGAGGCGGCAGCCGTCGGGCCAATGGCGTTCCGCCACACTGTCTATCGCGGCGGCGATGGCGCGCGCCTGCCGCGCCAGTGTCAGGCCCGAAGTCGCCCCCGGCGACGAACCTGATGGCGCCCCCGGCGACGACCCTGATGTCGCCCCCGGCGGTGGGGGCCGGTCGATGTCGCCGCCAAGCTGGAGCGTCGCCAGCACCGCCGCCAGCGCCGGCGCGACGCGCGGCACCGGCTCGCCGCCCTCGGGCTTGGGCGGTCGCCCCGGCGCCACTTCGACCGCCACGCCGAACA
>JANNJH010000503.1:0-1694 GCA_031405775.1 Sphingomonadales bacterium
GTCACCGAGACCCCGTTGACGAATTCGATCATGCACGCCGGCCGGCCGTTGAGCATCTGCAACGCCGTGCCGTCGCGATCGGTGATCGGGCGCGGCACCGGCAGGCCCTTGTCGGCCAAATGCGTCATCAACGCCAGGAACCACGGCAGGTCGCCGGCATCGACGCGCTTTTCGTACAGCGTCAGAATGAAGCGGCCATGTGTGGTGTCAACGAGGAAATTGCTGTTCTCGACGCCCTCGGCGATGCCCTTGAAGCTGGTCGCCGTGCCGACATCATAGCGCGACAGGAACGCCGCCAGATCGCTCGCCGAAACCGGCGTGTAAACCGCCATTTTATGCGACGAGCGCGCGCGGCAGCTTGAACACCACCTGCTCGACCGCGGTGGTGACATTCTCGACCGAAACCTCGAAGCGTTCGCCAAGCCGCGCCAGCACTTCCTCGACCAGCACCTCGGGCGCCGAAGCCCCGGCGGTCAGCCCCAGCGTCGAAACGCCTTCGAACCAGGCCCAGTCGATCTCGCCGGCGCGCTGAATCAGATAGGCGGCGGCGCCCTCGCGCTCGGCGACTTCGCGCAGCCGTTGCGAATTCGATGAATTGTTCGCGCCGATGACCAGCACCAGCTCGCTGCGCGGCGCCATTGCCTTCACCGCGGCCTGGCGGTTCGACGTGGCATAGCAGATGTCTTCGCCCTTTGGCCCCTGGATGGTCGGGAAGCGGCGGCGCAGTTCAACCAGCATCTCGGCGGTATCATCGACCGAAAGCGTCGTCTGCGTCAGGAACCCCAGCTTTTCCGGGTCGCTGACCGCAACTGTCCGCGCATCCTCCAGCCGCTCGATCAGGGTCATCGAACCCTCGGGCACCTGGCCAAAGGTGCCAACGACCTCGGGGTGGCCGGCGTGTCCGATGAACAAGATGTGCCGCCCGCCCTCGACCAGTCGTTCGGCCTGGCGATGCACCTTTGACACCAGCGGACAGGTGGCATCGAGATAATTCAGTCCCCGCGCCTCGGCCGCCGCCGGCACCGCCTTGGGCACGCCATGCGCCGAAAACACCACCGGCACGCCATCGGGAACCTCATCCAGCTCCTCGACGAACACCGCGCCCTTGGCCTTCAAATCGTCGACGACGAACTGGTTATGGACGATCTCGTGCCGGACATAGACCGGCGCGCCCCAGCGTTGCAGCGAGCGTTCGACGATATTGATGGCGCGATCGACCCCGGCGCAAAATCCGCGCGGCGCCGCGACCAGCACGGTAAGACGGGGCTTGGCGGGGGAGAAGGCGGGCGCGTTCATGACCGCGCCTTAAGCCATCATCCTGCCCAGCGCCACTGTGATCGTCGCCGGCTTTGTAGTGCGGGTGATCGCCTTCGCTGTGGGTTGCCGCCGCCAGCCTTGCCGACGCCCGCGTCGCTGCCTAAGGTGCGCGCGCTTTGGCGCCCGCTGTTCCGAAATGGCGCCCGAAAGGTTCACTTGCCGTGTCGCACTTGCGTATGATCGCGCTACTCGCCCTTGCCGCCACCGCGCTTGCCGGTTGCCAGCGCAACCCGCTGATCGTCAAGCGGTCGCTTTGTCCGGCCGTCGCCATCCCGACCTACACCGGCGACACGACGCTGTTCGCCGCCGGGGCCGCTCCCGATGCCGCCAATATCGATGTCGTCGCGACGATCACCAACGTCCGCGAATCCTGTGCC
>JANNJH010000504.1:0-1440 GCA_031405775.1 Sphingomonadales bacterium
TTCTTCAAGCGAAGGTCTCGAATCGCATGCGCAATGACCGACGCGTAGTGCGAGGAGCGTTACAGCGGCTGCGTATCGGAAGGCCGATGCCGAATGGGCGTTGATCGCGGCGTATCTGTCCGGCCCTCGGGGACGCGGGCGGCGGCTGCGCAACTGCCGCGCGGTGGTGATCTTTAACTCCGACGATACCAAAGTTAATCACAGCTTAAATTTCTGGATCGAAGTATAGTTTCCCCGTAACTGCCGATGCGTTTCTTGGGTCGGCACTCGCGCAAAATTGCTGGGAATCGAATTACGGTGAACCGTGAAGAAATATCTTGGTGGAATCACGGAATGCTTGATAGGCAGATCGTCTTGTTGTTGGCTAACCGAGCATTGTTCATGACAAATTCTTTTCGATTTTCCTTACATATCCAGTCGCCAGCGCAAAGGCTCGGCAGAAGCCGGCTGCCGATGGCCGTCACGGCGCTGACGCTGACCCTGGCCGGATGCGCGACGGTCGCTCCGGACAGGACGGTGCGCAGCTACCCGAGAGAAACAGCACCCTCCGGCGTCGCGGCCAGACCTTATGAACGCCCGGTTGCCTTCACCCCCGGCGCCGGATCGAAACGGGCGATCTGGCAATTGCGCTCGGCGCTCAATGTCGCGGCGCTGTCGTGCCGGAGCCAGGGTCAGCCGGCCATCGCCGCGCAATACAACCGGCTGCTCAGGCAAAACCGCGTTTTGTTCGCCGATGCCTATGCCGCCGAACAGGCGCGGTATCGCCAAACCTATGGCAAGAATTGGCTCAGCCGTCAGGATCAGGAAATGACCCGGACATATAATCTTTATGCCCGTCCCGACGGGCAGAAGCGATTTTGCAGCACCGCTGGCACGATCAGCGTGCAGGCGCTTGATGTCGACGCCAACGCCTTTGGCAGCTTCGCCGTCGCCGCCGTCGCCCGGCTCGATGCGCCGTTCGCCAGCCTCCACGCCCGATCGCGTTGATTCAAAGGGGTGCAGGGGACGCCGTCCCCTGCCCGCCGGAGGCTCTATCGCGTAAGCTTCTTATACGTCAGCGCGTGCGGCCGATCCGCCGCGTCACCAAGGCGACGGCGCTTGTCGTCCTCATAGGCCTGGAAATTGCCTTCGAACCATTCGACATGGCTGTCGCCTTCGAACGCCAGGATGTGGGTGGCGAGGCGATCGAGGAAGAAGCGATCATGGCTGATGACCACGGCGCAACCGGCGAAGCTTTCGAGTGCTTCCTCAAGCGCGCGCAGGGTTACGACGTCGAGATCGTTGGTCGGTTCATCGAGCAGCAGCACGTTGCCGCCCTCTTTCAACATCTTGGCCATATGCACGCGGTTGCGTTCACCGCCAGACAATAAACCGACCTTTTTCTGTTGATCCGCACCCTTAAAGTTGAACGCGCCGACATAGGCCCGCGTCGGCGTTTCG
>JANNJH010000505.1:0-9780 GCA_031405775.1 Sphingomonadales bacterium
ATGAGAGCAATGAGCGGTGAGACCACAACGGTGAGGCCATCCAGCATGACGGCGGGCAACTGGTAAATCAGCTTTTCGCCATTGAGCACCCAGCCGCCGTCGACGCGCGTCGCCGTGGTGGCCAGCGAGCCGAGCAGATCGGTGCCGCCGCCGGGTTCGGTGAAGGCGATCGCGGCCTTCAACTGGCCCGTGGCGATCAGCGGCAGATACTGCTTTTTCTGCGCGTCGCTGCCGTAGAGGCCGATCGACTTGGAGCCGGCGAACGAGGTGATGCCCCAGATCCAGGCCAGCCCGCCAAGCGTGCGCGCCAGTTCGCGTGCCAACAGCATCTGCATGACGACATCGCCGCCCTGGCCGCCATATTCCTCGGCGATGCCGATGCCGTGGAAGCCGGCCTCGGTGAATTTGTCCCACAGCGCGAACGGGTAATTATGTTCGTCGCGTTCGAGTTCGCGGGCCCAATGCTTGGGGGCTTCGGTTTCGGTCCAGCGTCGCGCCATGTCGCGGAAGGCGCGATATTCTTCAGCCAGCTCGAAATCCACGGCTCTCTCTCCACACGCCTTCGATGCTGACTGGATCGCGGTGCCGATGCGAGCACCTATCGAGCGGCAGGAAAAGACAATTGCCAAAGCGACGCGGCGCGCCCTAAGATGTTTGACGGCAAAACGAATCAATTCGTGCCGCCTTGGGGAGTTGATATGGGTGTAGTTCCGACTGCGATCATTCCGCCGCGTCATATGAACATCAAGATCGTGCGGCAGCGCCTCGTCGAGCTTGCCGATGCAGTCGATGCGTCGCGCGTCACGACGATTTGCGCGCCTGCCGGTTATGGCAAGACCACCGCGGCGCTGCAATGGACCGAGGAGATGGCGCGTCGCGGGCGGCCGGTGCTGTGGCTGGCGGCGCGGGCGGGCATCGGCAATCTCGTCGATTTCACCGCCGCGCTCAAGGCTGCCGCGGCTGCGGCCGGGCTGCCATGGTCGAAGCTGCCCGCCGACGCCGCGCCGACCGAATTGCTCGCGGCGATGACAAGCCCCGACAACGCACGGCCCGCCCTCGTCATCGACGACGCCCAGCTGTTGCCCGCCGATGTCCTCAATTTCGTCACGCAGATCGTCGCCAGCGCCCGCGATGCGCTGACCACCATCATCGTGTCGCGCAGCCAGTTCAGCATCCCGATCGCGCGGCTGCGTTCGCTCGGCTATCTCGTCGAAGTCGGCCCGCGTGATCTGCGTTTCACGCTTGGCGAAACGAGCGATTTTCTTGGCCGGAACGGCAAGGGCCTTGTCGATGCGACGCAGTTGCAGCGGCTTGTCGATGAAACCCACGGCTGGCCTGCCGGTATCGTCATGGCGAGTTCGGTGCGTCGCAGCGAGTGGGATACGAAGGGCGATGCGACGCCGCGTTCGTATGGCCTGCGTCGCGAATTCGAAACCTATTTCGAAGAGGAAGTGATGTCGCAGCAGCCGCTGGCGATCCGGGATTTTCTCGTCGCCACAGCCGTGCTCGCAGAAATGACGCCATCGGCGTGTGCGGCGGTGACGCGCAACGAGGACAGCCGCCGGATGCTCGAAGCCAATGAACAGGCCGGCCTGTTCATCGAGGCGACCGATGACGATCGCAGCAGTTTTTGCTATCATCCGCTGTTCCGCGACATGATCTTGCGGCGCCTCAATGATCGCGATCCGGCGCGCGGCTCCGAACTGCAACGGCGTGCAAGCCGGTTTTTTGCCGCCGCCGGCAATGCAGTGCTCGCGATCGAACATGCCGCGCGCAGCGCCGACCAGGACTTCCTCGCCGATCAGCTCGAGGCGCTGGCCGAAGACTTGACCTACACCGGCTTTTTGTATCGCGTCGACGAGCTTGCCTCGGCGCTGCCGTGCGCGATGCTGGAAACGCGGCCGCGGGTTGCGCTGGCGCTGGCGTGGCGCCGAATTCGCAGCCTGGCGTTCAATTCGGCCGAGGGGCTGATCGAAATGGCGCAAGCGCGGCTCGCGGTGCTTGAGGCCGAAGGCGAGGCCGGCGACGAATATTTCGCGCGACACCTGGCGCGGATGATCGAGCATCGCCGCATCATGCTGCACGCCGCGCGTGACGAGATGCCCAAGGTCGAACGGCGGGCCGAGGCGCTGCTTGCCGAATTCGGCGACGACCAGCCCTATCTGAGCTGCTCATTGCTGGCGCAACTGATGTCGGCGCGCCGCGAGCTTTATCACTTCCACGACATGCTCAGGCTCGAGGCCGAGACCCGCCGCGCGCTGGCTCGCCCCGGCTCGCACTTCGCCTCGATCGCGCTCAAATCGTCGGTCGCGCCGACGCTGATGGTGCAGGGACATCTCGACACCGCGCGCCAGATGCTCGGCGAAGCGCTGTCGCTGGCGCAGTCGATCGAGGGTCCGGGTTCGGGGCTGGCGTCGTTGCCGGCGCTGCCGCTGGCGGAACTGCATTATGATTGTGGCGAACTGCCCGAAGCGCGCGCCCTGGTCGACGCGCATCTGGCGCTCTCGCGCCAATGGGGGTTCGTCGATCAGCTTTCCGCCGGCCATATCGTCAATGCGCGGCTGCTCGCTGTCGGCGGTGACTTGCCGGGCGCGCTCAAGGCGCTCGACGAGGCGCAAATCGTCGCCATCGAATGCGGGCTGGATCGGCTGCGCGCCTATGTTGTCGGCGAACAGGTGCGGATGCTGGTGCGCAGCGGCGAACCCAAGCGGGCGCAGGAGGCGTTTCGCGCCGGTGGCTTCGAGCCGGAAGGCGAGCCCTATCCGACGCTGAACCCGACCCGGCAGCACGAAAGCGTCGCGATCGCGTGGTTGCGGCTGGAAATGCAGGATCACCGGCTGGTCCGGGCCCGCAAGGTCGCCAAGCGCTGGAGCGAATTTGTCCGGCGCAACGGGGCGATCCGTTCGGCGGTGGCGTTCGAGCTGCTGCTGGCGGAAATCGCCGTGCTCGCCGGCGATCGCTCGGCGGCGCGGCGTGCCGTGCGCGAGGCGGTGACGCTGGCGGCGCCCGCCGGCTGGACGCGTATCTTCCTCGACGAAGGCGACGCGATCGGTTCGCTGCTGACCGAGGCCTATTCCGAAGGGCCATCGCTCGAAAGCGCCCCCGACCAGTTCGCGGCCCGGCTGGTGGCGGCGTTCAACGGCGCGCCGACCCTTGAACCCGAGGATGAATATGGGCTCGGCAGCAAGCTGGTCAATCGCGAGCTCGACATCCTGCGCATGGTCGGCGGCGGCCTGCGCAACCGCGAAGTCGGCAATCGCCTCGGGCTCACCGAAGGCACGGTGAAATGGTATATGCAGCAGATCTACGACAAGCTCGGCGTCCGCCGGCGACCGCAGGCCGTGATGCGGGCGCGGCAACTCGGCATCCTCGCCTGACCTGTCCGGCGAAAGGTGGCGGGATGCGGCGCCGCCGGCATGGCCGCGCGATAACGAATTGATTGGATTGTCATATGGCGCGCGGTAAGGTCATCATCAGTTGCGCGGTAACCGGCGCCATCCACACGCCGTCGATGTCGCCTTATCTGCCGGTCACCGCCGAGGAAATCGCCGATGCGGCGATCGGCGCCGCCGAGGCCGGTGCCGCGATCATCCATTTGCACGCGCGCAACCCGGTCGATGGCCGGCCCGACCAGAACCCGGCGCTGTTCAAGCCGTTTCTCGAAGTCATCAAGCAGCGGTCCGACGCGGTCATCAACCTGACGACCGGCGGCCATCCTTCGATGACGGTCGACGAGCGCATCCGCCCGGCGGTGACCTTTCAGCCGGAGGTGGCGTCGCTCAACATGGGGACGATGGGCTTTGGGCTGTTCCCGATGCTCAATCGCTACAAGACCTTCAAGCACGACTGGGAAGCCCCGGCGCTGGAGGCATCGCGCGACCTGGTTTTCAAGAATACCTATGCCGATATCGAGCGGTTGCTGACTACCCTCAGCCCGATGGGCACGCGGTTCGAATTCGAATGCTATGATACCAGCCATCTTTACAATCTGGCGTATTTTCTTGATCGGAATCTCGTCAAGCCGCCGCTGTTTATCCAGACGGTGTTTGGCATCCTTGGCGGCATCGGCGCCCACCCCGAGGACGTCATGCACATGAAACGCACCGCCGACCGCTTGTTCGGCGACCAGTTCGAATGGTCGGTGCTGGGCGCCGGCGCCCGGCAGATGCCGATCGTCGCGCTGGCGGCGTCGATGGGCGGCAACGTCCGTGTCGGGCTGGAGGATTCGCTATGGGCGGGCAAGGGCAAGCTGGCGCAATCCAACGCCGAGCAGGTGCGCACCGCGCGCCAGATCATCGAGGGCCTTGGACTGGAGGTCGCCACACCGGCCGAAGCGCGCCTGATCCTCGATCTCAAGGGCAGCGACCGGACCGCGATCTGACCTTGCTGTCCCCAGATCGTTATGGGCCATTCCTGACCTATCTTTGGAGGGGAGAGCGGCAGGCGAGGGCGGGGCACCCTCTGGCCGGGCGCATGGAGCCATTCGTTCAAGGTAGCGCTGCCGCAGGTTTTTCGGGGAGTTCAGCCATCGTCCGACCAAGCGCCGCGCTACCTGATCTTTTATCACGCGAGAAAAACATCAATTCAATGCGATCGAGCGGCCTGCCGCGCGGCTCGGATGGAGGCACGGCATGAAGCTTGGCATTTGCAGTCTCTGGGGTTCCGATATCGAGACGTTTCGGGCGGAAATCCGCTTGGCATCGGAACTCGGTTACGAAGTCATCGGCGTTGGCGATTCACCGGCGGGCTGGCACGAGCTGTATGTTTCGCTGACGCTGGCGGCGCTCGATGCGCCGACGGCGACGATCGCCACTCTGGTGACATCGCCGTTCCTGCGTCATCCGCTGGTCACGGCAAACGCCATGTGTTCGATCGACGACCTCAGCGGCGGCCGGGCGGCCATCGGCCTCGCCACGGGCGGCAGCACGATCCTGGCGATTGGTCATATGCCCGCCACCCAGATCGAAATCCGCGCGGAAATGGCGGCGTTGAAGGCGCTGTTTGCCGGCGAGGCCATCGAATGGCAGGGCGCGCCGGTCAAGCCGCTGCGCTTTCCGCGGCCGGTGCCGATCTATTATTCGGCCTTTGGTCCCAAGGCGCTGGCACTTGCCGGCGAGCAGGCCGATGGCGTCATTCTGTTCGCCGGCGCCAAGCATCTCGATGGGCTTGCGGCGCGGATCGCGACTGTCCGCGCTGCCGCCACGGCCGCTGGGCGCAACCCGGCCGATATCGATATCTGGGTGATGAGCTACACCTCGGTCAAGCCGACCGAGGACGAGGCGATCAACGACCTCAAGGCGTTCATTGCGGTCAACGCCATGGCGTTTCGCACCCCCGAGACGCTGGCGCAGGTCCCCGGCCAGTTTCGCGCCAAGGTCGAGGAATTCCAGCGGCGCTATAACGCCTCGGAGCATGTCGTCGTCGGCGGCGTCAATGTCGACCTGATGGACGAGATGGGGCTGACGGAATTCCTCAAGGAGTTTGACACCACGGCGGGTCCGCCCGAAATGGTGACCGACGTGCTTCGCCAGCTTGAGGCGATGGGCGTCTCGACGTTCATCGCCGCGCTTCCCGGCCATGCCGATCCCTTGTCGACCGTGCGCGGCTTGGCGGCAGCAAGGGACGCAATGTGAGCAACGACTTTGCCCGGTTCGAGACGGCGAGCGTCGACGATATCGTCGCGGCGCTCGGTCATGTCGCGCTCGCCGACTT
Source organism: Sphingomonadales bacterium (assembly GCA_031405775.1). Taxonomy (GTDB): domain Bacteria; phylum Pseudomonadota; class Alphaproteobacteria; order Sphingomonadales; family Sphingomonadaceae; genus Sandarakinorhabdus. The sequence goes on from JANNJH010000505.1 coordinate 5,713, forward strand.
GGCTGTCGCCAGCGAAGCCAGCACCGTCGCTGCCTTTGGCCCGCTGGTAACCTATTCACGCAAGGTCTTCATCCCGCTCACCAAATTGTGCCGCGACGTCTGCCATTATTGCACGTTTGCGACGACGCCGCGCCATGTCGCGACGGCTTATCTGTCGCGCGACGAAGTGCTGGCGATCGCCCGTGCAGGCTCGGCCGCGGGCTGCCGCGAGGCCCTGTTCACGCTCGGCGACCGCCCCGAGGTGCGCTATTCGGCGGCGCGCGAGGCGCTTGCGGCGCTGGGTCACGCAACGACGCTTTCATATCTGGGCGAGATGGCGGCAGCGGTGCTGGCGGAAACCGGGCTGTTGCCGCACCTCAATCCGGGCTTGATGGACGCCGCCGACTATGCGGCGCTGCGTCCGGTGGCGGCCTCGATGGGGCTGATGCTGGAGACGATCTCCGACCGCCTGTCAGGGGCCGGCGGGCCACACGAAGGCTCGCCCGACAAGATTCCGGCGCGGCGCATCGAAGCGATTGAAGCCGCCGGGCGCGCGCAGGTGCCGTTCACCACCGGGCTGTTGATCGGCATCGGCGAAACCCGCGCCGAGCGCGTCGCGGCGCTGGTGGCGATCCGCGATATTCAGGCGAAGTACGGCCATATCCAGGAAGTCATCATCCAGAACTTTCGGGCCAAGCCGGGAACGCGGATGGCGGCGCACCCCGAGCCATCGCTCGATGAACAATTGTGGACGGTCGCGGTGGCGCGGCTGATCCTCGGGCCGGGAATGACCATCCAGGCGCCGCCCAACCTCCAGCCCGATGGTCTGGCGGCGCTGCTGCGTGCCGGCGTCAATGATTGGGGCGGCGTTTCGCCGGTGACGCCCGATCACGTCAACCCCGAAGCGCCCTGGCCGCATCTCGATGATCTTGAACGCGCCACCATCGCCACCGGGCGCATCCTGCGCGAGCGGCTGGCCATCGGCCCGGCGTTTGCAAAGGCACCCGATCGCTGGCTGGAGCCGGCGCTGGCGACTGCCGTTCGCCGCGCCGTCGATGCGCGCGGCCTGCCCATCCTTGATGGCTGGCACCCGGGAACCGGCGAGCCGATGCCGATCGACCAGCCGCGCGGCCACACGGTCGCCTCGGACCGGATCGACGCCATCATCGCCCGCGCGGGCGCTGGCGAGCGGCTGGGAATTGCCGAAATCGCGCGATTGTTCGAAGCCGATGGACCCGATGCGACGCGTATCTTCGAAGCCGCCGATGCGTTGCGCGGCGCGGTCGCCGGCGATGCCGTGACCTATGTCGTCAACCGGAACATCAATTACACCAACATCTGCCTGTACAAATGCGGCTTTTGCGCCTTTTCAAAGGGCACGGCGCGGGAAATGCGCGGGCCGGCCTATCGCCTCGACATGGCCGAGGTCGGCCGGCGCGCGGCGGAGGCCGTCGAGCGCGGCGCCACCGAAGTCTGCCTGCAGGGCGGCATCCACCCCGATTATGACGGCAACACCTATCTCGACGTGCTCAACGCCGTGCGCGCCGCCGCGCCGGATATTCATATTCACGCCTTTTCGCCGCTCGAAGTCACGCATGGCGCGGCAACGCTCGGCCTGTCGCTCGAAGACTTTCTGCTGCGCCTCAAGGCTGCCGGGCTGGCGACGTTGCCGGGCACCGCGGCCGAGATCCTCGACGACGAGATCCGCGCCATCATCTGCCCGGACAAGCTCGATACCGCTGCTTGGCTCGAGGTCATGCGTACCGCCCATGGCATCGGGCTTCGCACCACCGCGACGATCATGTTCGGTCATGTCGAGGGCTATGCCAATTGGGCGCGGCACCTGCTCGCCATTCGCGATCTCCAGCAGGAAACTGGCGGCTTTACCGAATTCGTGCCGCTGTCGTTCGTTCACATGGAGGCGCCGATCTGGCGCCGGGGCAAATCCCGCTCAGGCCCGAGCGCCCGCGAAACCTTGCTCATGCACGCGGTTGCGCGGCTGGTTCTGCATCCGTTGATTCCCAATATCCAGGCCAGCTGGGTCAAGCTGGGCGCCGAGGGTGTCGTCGCGGCGTTGCGCGCCGGGGCGAACGATCTTGGCGGGATTTTGATGGACGAATCGATCACCCGCGCCGCCGGCGGCCAGAATGGCCAGATTTGCGATCCGGCGCGGATGCATGAATTGGCGGCGGTCGCGGGTCGCTTTGCCCGCCAGCGGACGACGGTTTACGGAGCGATCGATGATCGGACGCTCGCGGATGTTGGAGTTTAGAATGGACGACAGGTTCAGCCTTGCAGGCAAGGTCGCGATCGTCACCGGTGGCGGCTCGGGCATCGGCGCTTTCAGCGCGCAACTTCTTGCCCGTCGCGGCGCCAAGGTGGCCGTCGCCGGCCGCCGCGTCGGCGAGTTGGAAAAGACGATCAAGACGATCGAGGCCGCCGGCGGCGTCGCCATCGCCGTTGAAACCGATGTCTACGAGGAAGCCTCGGTTGCGGCGCTCGTCGCCAAGACGGTCGCAAGCTTTGGCCGCCTCGATGCCGTCCACGGCAATGCGGCGCTCACCGATCCGGCCGGGATGGGGCGCGACATGATGATCGCCGATCTCGATGTCGCCACCTGGGACCGGACGCTGGCGGTAAACCTGCGCGGCAGCGCGCTGCTCGCCAAGCACAGCATCCCGCATCTTTTGGCGGCGGGCGGCGGCGCGATCGTCTTCAGCGGCTCGGCAAAGGGCACGCAGGGCGACATCGAATATCCGGCCTATGGCGCTTCAAAGGCCGGGCTTGAAAGCCTTTCGCGCTATATCGCCACCCAATATGGCAAGCAGGGCCTGCGTTCGAACGTCGTCGCCATCGGCCTGGTGATGACCGAAGCGCTCGATTCGAACATGCCGGTCGAGGTGCAGAAGCTGTTGCTCGAACATCATCTGACGCCGGCGCTTGGTCGGGCCGAGGATATCGCGCGCGCGGTCGCGTTCCTGCTGTCTGACGAGGCCAGCTTCATCACCGGTGCGACGATTCCGGTCGATGGCGGCGTTACCAGCCACTCGCCGGTCTATGCCGACATGCTTCGCATGTATGCCGCAAAGGGCAGCAACTGATGCCAGGCGAAGCAGTCATCGCCATCGTCGGCGGCACCGGCAACCTTGGCGCGGCGCTGGCCCGGCGGCTCGCCAAGGCCGGTCGCAAGGTCATCATCGGGTCGCGGTCACAGGCCAGCGCTTCGCGCGCCGCCGCCGAACTGGGTTTCGGCCTGACCGGGCTCGCCAACGCCGATGCGGCGGCGGCGGGCGACATCGTCATCGTCACCGTGCCGTTCGCGGCGCAGGAATCAACGCTGGCGGAGATCGCGCCGCATGTCGCCGGCAAGATCGTCGTCGATACGACGGTGCCGCTGGTGCCGCCCAAGGTCATGCGGGTGCAGATGCCGGCCGAAGGCTGTGCGGCGGTGCGGGCGCAGGGCCTGCTTGGCGCCGGCGTGACCATGGTCTCGGCGTTCCACAATGTCGCGGCACACAAGCTGGCGACCGACGATGATGTCGAATGCGACGTGCTGGTCTTTGGCGATGACAAGGCGGCGCGCGCGGTTGTCGTCGAAATCGCGCATCAGGCCGGGCTGCGCGGCATCCACGGTGGCGCGCTGGCCAATTCGGCCGCCGCCGAGGCGCTGACATCGGTGCTGATCTTCCTCAACAAGACCTATCGGGTTGACGGCGCGGGCATTCGCATCACAGGGACGCTGCTCGAACCCGACAGCTGAGGCGGTTGCCACGTCATGATACAGATATTTCCCCTCGTCGGCATCGGCGAGGTCGGGCCGGGCGACGATCTCGGCGCTTTGCTCTCGGACGCGTTGGCGCGCGCCGGGATATGCCCGTTGCCGGGGGATGTGCTGGTCGTCACCCAAAAGATCGTCTCCAAGGCCGAAGGCCGGTTTGTCGACCTGACCAGCGTTGTGCCGGGGGCGCGCGCGCTCGAACTGGCGGCGCAGACCGCCAAGGACCCGCGCCTTGTCGAACTCGTGCTGGCTGAATCAACCGCGGTGGTTCGCGCCGCGCCCGATGTGCTGATCACCCGGCATCGCTGCGG
>JANNJH010000506.1:0-6851 GCA_031405775.1 Sphingomonadales bacterium
GTGTATTCGGGCAGGAAGTCCGCCAATGCCGCGGCTTCGGGGCGCACCAGCATCGTGCGGATGAACAGGCTGTGCCAGGCTTGTTCGGTGATGACGCGGACCTTGACGCGATGTTCGGGCTGCGATCCGCCGAACAGGTCCTGGACGAACAGCGTTTCTCTGGCGGCGACGGCGGCGGCGAAATCGGCCTTGATCGCGGCGAATTGCGTCGGGGTGATCGACTTGTTGGTCTTGCCCCACCAGATGCAATCTTCGGTGACGGCATCGCGGACGATGAACTTATCATTGGCGCTGCGACCGGTGTGCTTGCCGGTTTCGACGACAAAGGCGCCGTGCTTTGACAGCAGGCCCTCGCCGCGCTGGACGGCGAGTTCGATCAGCGGCGCGGTGCCGAGGTTCCAATGCTGGACGGCGTTGGTGGGATAGCCCTGGTCGGCGAGGCCGTGCCCGGAAATAGTCGATGATGGCACGCGCCAATCCTTCCCGTTAGATGGCGGCCGGGGCCGCCGAAATTGCAAATGGGGCCGACGTTGCGGCCGCGATCGTCCCCGTCGCTGTCGCGCATAACCGAGCCGTCGCCATTCGTCAAAAGCCGTTGCGCCAATCGGCGCTGAAAACAGCTTTGGCGGCTCGGTGCTTGCCATCGATGGCGCCTCGGCGCTTGCCATCATCGGCAGTTGGCGCGACAAGGCATGCGCCATGTCCGAGAGCCGCGCCCCAGCCCCGATCATCGCGCCGCCGACCATTGCCCTGGTCGACGACGATCGCAACATCCTGACGTCGGTGTCGATCGCGCTGCAGGCCGAAGGCTTTACGGTGCGGATGTATTCGGATGGCGACACGGCGCTGAAAGGTTTGACCGAGAACCCGCCCGACCTCGCCGTGCTCGATATCAAGATGCCGCGCATGGACGGGATGGAAGTGTTGCGGCGGCTGCGCGAGAAATCCGACGTGCCGGTGATTTTTCTGACGTCGAAGGATACCGAGATCGACGAGGCGCTGGGCCTGGCGATGGGAGCCGACGATTATATCGGCAAGCCGTTCAGCCAGCGCCTGCTCATCGAGCGGATCCGCGCCGTGCTGCGCCGGGTGGCGAACCGCAACGCGCCGCCCGCCGCGCCAGGCGACGCGCCGGTCGCCGAGCCGATCATCCGCGGGCGGTTGACGATGGACCCGGCGCGGCACCGCGTCACCTGGGATGCAGGGGCCGGCCGCCGCGGCGACGTGGCGCTGACGGTGACCGAGTTCATGATCCTTGAGACGCTGGCGGCGCGGCCGGGGTTCGTCAAATCGCGCGACCAGTTGATGGATGCGGCGTATCAGGACGATGTTTATGTCGATGATCGGACGATCGATTCGCATATCAAGCGGCTGCGCAAGAAGTTTCGCGCCGTCGATCATGATTTCAAGGGGATAGAGACCCTGTACGGTGTCGGATATCGCTTCAACGAAGAATAGCGCCCGCCGCGCCGCCCAGCTGCCGCCGCCCGAGGTGCAGGAATGGCGGCGTGGGCTGGGCTTTGGCTCGCTCAGGGCGCGGATATTCGCGGTCAACATCTTTGCCGTCATCGTGCTGGCGCTGATGCTGTTTTACATCGACACGGTGCGCGCCCGCTTGCTTGATGAACGCACCACCGAGCTGGCGCGCCAGGCGGTGACCATCGCCGGTTTCGCCGCCGACCTGCCGCCCGCCGGGCTGGCGGCGAGCATCGCGCGGCGCAGCTTCGATCGCGGCACGCGGCTCAGGCTTTATGGCGCCGATAATGCGCTGCTTGCCGACAATTGGCAGCATCCGGGGGTGCGACGCTTTGTTGCCGATGATCCCGCCGGCGACAGTTGGCGGCGGCGTTCGGCGCGGTTCATCGATCGCGCGCTCGAGGAAATCGGCTCGTTCGGGCCGCTGCCGGCGTATCGCGAGGCCCGGCCCGACCGCGCCGGGCAATGGGACGAAGTGGCGTTGGCGCGCCGCGGGTCCGCGGTGGCGCGCCGCGGGTCCGCGACGGCGCGGCGCGGGTCCGCGGTGGCGACGCAGTTGCGGCGCGCCGAGGATGGCAATTTCGTGCTGGCGGCGGCGGCGGCGGTTGCCGGCGGCACGGTGATCCACCTGACCGACAGCGCCATCGACCTGACCCGCATCCTGCGCGCCGAGCGCCTGACCAGCTTCTGGTTGCTGCTCGGGGTCACCGGGCTGACGCTGCTGCTGTCGTTTTATCTGGCGCGCACCATCGTGCGGCCGCTGCGCATGCTGGCGATCGCCGCGCACCGGGTGCGCCTCGGCCGATCGCGCGAAGTCATCGTGCCGCGCTTGCCCGAACGCCGCGACGAGATCGGCGCGCTGGCTAGGGCGCTGTCCGACATGTCGATCGCGCTGCGACTGCGGATCGATGCCACCGAAGCCTTTGCCGCCGATGTCGCGCATGAATTGAAGAACCCGCTGGCGTCGCTGCGCAGCGCCGTCGAGACGCTGGAAAGCGTCGAGGCGCCGGCGTTGCGCGAACGCCTGCTGGCGGTCATCCGCGACGATGTCGTGCGCCTCGACCGGTTGATCAGCGATATTTCCGAGGCCAGCCGCCTCGATGCCGAATTGTCGCGGTCGCGCTTCGAAGCGGTCGATGCCGGATTGCTGTGCGCCGGGCTGGTCGCGGCCTATCGCACCGCCGGGCTGCCGGCGGGCGTCGACATCGAATATCGGCCGCCGACCGCCGGCGCCGCGCGGGTGTTCGGCGACCCGGCGCGGCTGGCGCAGGTGCTGCGCAACCTTATCGACAACGCCGTTTCGTTTTCGCCGAACCCCGGCCTGGTTATGGTCAGCGCCGCGACCGCGCCCGGTCGCGTCTTGCTGCGCGTCGAGGACCAGGGGCCCGGGGTTCCGGCCGAAAATCGCGTTGATGTCTTCCAGCGCTTTTATTCGCAGCGCCCGCTTTCCGAAGATTTCGGCCGCCATTCGGGGCTCGGCCTGTCGATCGCCGGTGCCATCGTCGAGGCGCATGGCGGCAGCATCCGCGTCGATGATCGAAATCTTGGCGGCGCCGTTTTCACCGTCGAACTGCCCGCCGGATGACGGTGTCGCCGCCCACTATCCACGCCACGGCGGTGGCGCGCGATGGCCGCGCCGTGCTGCTGCTCGGGGCTTCGGGGGCCGGCAAGTCGGACCTGGCGTTGCGGCTGATCGATCACGGCTGGTGGCTGATCGCCGACGATCGCGTCGTCCTGACAGCGCAGGGCGGCGTGCTGTGGGCGAGCGCGCCGCCGGGGTTGGCGGGGCTGATCGAAGTGCGCGGCGTCGGCATCCTTGCCCAAGCTTTGGGCGCGCCTGCCCCGGTGGCGCTCGCCATCGACCTTGGCGCGAAACCCGAGCGCCTGCCCGATCCGCAGGCGCGCAGCTTTGAAGGCATCGCCATTCCGGTCCTCGGGCTCGATGGTTTCGGCGAATCGGCGGTGCTGCGGGTCGAACGGGCCTTGCGCGCGCACGGCCACATTGTAAAAGCCGCTGAAGTGTCAACCTCGCCCGCCCCGCCACCGTCTGACGTGCCGTCGCTCGCCGCGCCGGCCGATGGCGCGCCGCCGCCGATGCTGATCATCAGCGGCATGTCGGGGGCCGGAAAATCGACGGCGTTGAAGGCGCTCGAAGATCTCGATTACGAAGCCGTCGACAATCTGCCGCTCGGGCTGGTCGAGACGCTGCTGGCGTCGGCCGAAGGCGGTGATGGCCCGCCGCGGCCGCTGGCCTTTGGCATCGATACCCGCACCCGCGCCTTTGACGCCGAAGCGCTGGCGGCGCGGCTGCGGGTGCTGCGCGCCGAAGGCGTCGATATCCGACTGATCTATCTCGATTGTTCAAACGACGAGCTGGGCCGGCGCTTTTCCGAAACCCGCCGCCGCCATCCGCTGGCGGTCGATCGCCCCGCCGCCGATGGCATCGGCCGCGAACGCGAATTGACGGCGCCGTTGAAACGCGCCGCCGACATGGTCATCGACACCACCGACCTGACCGCGACCGACCTGCGCCGGCGCATCGCCGAACGCCTTGGCCGCGACGGCCAGCACCCTTTGACCATCACCATCCAGTCGTTCGGTTTCGCCCATGGCCTGCCGCGCAACGCCGACCTGGTCTTCGACATGCGCTTCCTCGCCAATCCGCACTGGGACATCGCGCTGCGGCCGCTGACCGGGGAGGACCCCGCCGTTGCCGCCTATGTCGCGGCCGATCCGGCCCATGCGCCGGCGCTCGATCGCATCACCGACCTGCTGCTGACGCTGCTTCCGGGCTATGGCCGCGAAGGCAAGGCCTATCTGACCATCGCCATCGGCTGCACCGGCGGTCGGCATCGCAGCGTCGCGGTTTCGCGCGAACTTCAGCAGCGTCTGCACGCCGCCGGCCATGCGCCGTTGCTGGTCCATCGCGATGTCCGCAAACACGGCAATGACGCCGCCATATTGACAGCGACCCCTGCAACAGGCGAGCAGGGCCCCGCATGATCGGACTTATCCTTGTTACCCATGGCCGCCTGGCCGCCGAATTCCTCGCCGCGACCGAGCATGTCGTCGGGCCGCAGCCGTGTCTGGAGGCGATCTGCATCGCCGCCGATGACGATATGGAGCTGCGCCGCGCCGATATCGCCGCGGCGCTGAAACGCTGCGACACCGGGCACGGCGTCATCATGCTGACCGACCTGCTGGGTGGGACGCCGTCGAACCTGGCGATCTCGCTGATGGGGCCGGGCATCGATGTCATCGCCGGGATCAACCTGCCGATGCTGATCAAGCTCGCCAGCGTCCGCAAGACGATGACGGTGACCGCGGCGGCCGAAGCGGCGCAGGCGGCCGGGCGCAAATATATCGCCATCGCGTCGAAGATGCTCGGCGAAGCGGCTTGAGCGGCGGCGATAACGGCTTGAGCGGCGGCGATGGCGGCTTGAGCGGCGGCGATGGCTCCGGCGATGGCTCCGGCGCGGTCTTCGGCCCCGTCACGGTGCCGATCACCAACAAGCGCGGACTCCATGCCCGCGCCAGCGCCAAGTTCGTCACCATGGCCAGCGGTTTCGACGCCGAGGTCACCGTCAGCCATGACGGGTCGAGCGTCACCGGCACGTCGATCATGGGGCTGATGATGCTGGCCGCCGCGATCGGCGATTCGATCGAGATTTCGGCCACCGGCAAGGACGCCGAGGTCGCTGTCGCCAGGCTGACCGGGCTGGTCATCGACCGCTTCGGCGAGGATTAGCAACCCTCTCCCGCAGCCGTAGGCGACGCCTTCGCGTCAACCGGGAGAGGGGCTGTCGATTCCACTTAACTGCAAGAGACTCTAGAATTTCGTGCGCAGCGTCAACCGCGCCGAACGCGGCCCGCCGGTGCTGATATTATTGTCGTTGTGCGCGGTCGGGAAATAGCCGGTGTTGAACAGGTTCTCGACATTGACCTGCAGATCGAGCCCGCCGCCGATCCCGATGAAGGCCGCCGCATCGACGCGCGTATAGGCCGGCAGCGTGACGCTGTTGCTGATCGAGGCGAAGCTGCGCGCCTGATGCGTTGCGCCGATGCCGAGGCCGAATCGCTTGCTGACATCATAGCGCGTCCACAGCGACGCCTGGGTGCGCGGCACCAGCGCCACCTTGCGGCCGGCGGGTGCCGCTGTCGTGCCGCTGCGGATTTCGGCGTCCTGGAGCGCGAAACCGGCGCTGACCTGCCAGTTGCGCGTCAGCTTGCCGTTGACCGACAATTCAAGGCCCTGGCTGCGCTGTTCGCCGGTCAGCACGGTGGTGCCGGCGGCGGCGCCGGGGGCGCGGGTGTTGCTGCGATCGAGGCGGTAGAGCGCGGCGGTGAGGGTGAGGCCCGGCGTCACGTCCCATTTGGCGCCGATCTCGTAATTCTCGAAGCGTTCGGGCTCGAGCGCGCTGGTCGTCGCGTCGAGGCTGTTGAACTGGTCGCCCGATTGCGGCAGGTACGACCGGCTGTAGCTGGCATAAAGCGAGGCACTGGCGACGGGCTTGAGCACCAGGCCGAGGCGCGGCGACCAGAGATTGTCGGTGCGCGAAAAACTGGCGCCGCCCGGCAGCAGGTTGGTGAAATCGAGGCTGAAGCGGTCATGGCGCAGCCCGGCGACGATTTCGACATGGTCGCCGATCGAGATCTGGTCCTGGATGAAGCCGGCGGCGATATCGGCCTGGGTTCGCAGCGACCGGCTGCCCGGGCCGAAGCGGAAAAACACCGGCGGCGCGATGAAGCGATCGCTGATCGGCACCGATACCCGCGCGGTGTTGGCGACGGGATCGAAGAAGCCGTTGGTACGCTGGGCGCGCGTCGTCTGGCGGCCGAGCTCGAAGCCGGCGAGCACGACATGGCTGATCGTGCCGGTGTCGAGCTTCCAGACCAGATCGGTCTGGCTGAGCAGGTTCTGGCGCTGCGTCCCGTCGACATAGGCTTCGATGCCGAAGCGGCCGGCGGTGACGGCGGTTGCCGGATAAATATTGGTATAGAGCTTGTCATAATCGCCATAGCGGCTGCGGTGACGGATGCTGAGCCGGTCGGTGAGGGCATAATCGGCGGCGAACGAGACGATATGGCCGGTGAAATCGGCGCGATTGAGGGCGGCATCGCCAAAGAAGCTGTCACGGAATCCGGCGACGGGCCGACCGGCGGCGGAGGGCACGCCGCGATCGGCGGTGCGGCTGTCGCGGTCATATTCATAACCGAGGACGATCCTGCCCCCAAGGCCTGGGCCGCCGCCGAGATCGAAGCCCAGGGTCGGGTTTATCGCATAGCGTTCGAGGTCATAGACGTCACGATGGCTGGCGCCGTCTTCATAGACGGTGTTGATGCGGGCGCTGATGCCGTTGGCCAGCGGCGTGTTG
>JANNJH010000507.1:0-2337 GCA_031405775.1 Sphingomonadales bacterium
GACAGATATTCGGGCAACAGATTGCCCAGCATCCGCCAGACGACGCTCACCGGGCCACCCTCGTTCATGACGAAATCGAACAGCCGCAACATGCGGTCGAGCAGCAACAGCATCGCCGCGATGACCAGCGACGCGAACAGCGGCACGATGATCAACCGGGCGAGGTAGCGGTCAAAGCGGGTCAGCGCGATCAAGGTCGTGACAGGTCCAGTCCCTTGATGTCGACACTGCCGCGCCCAAGTTTCGCCGCAAGCCTTCACCATAGTTGCATTTGTCTTGCGGTTGGCTGCCGCCCGACGGTCGAGATCAACCCTATAGCCCGGTGAAACATCAAGGTCATGGCAAATCCACACATGCTGGCGGCATTCTTCGCCGGCGCGATCCTGCTGCTGCCACTCGCCGCCCCGGCGGCGGCGCAGGGCCCTGTCGTGCTCGGCGACGATGCCGCCGCCTGCAACCCCGGCGCGCCGGGGCACACCGGCACCACCGCGGCGCTGGTCACCATCCATGGCTTCAAGAATCGCGCTGGCCAGTTGCGCATCCAGGACTATACCGGCGCCAAGGACGAATATCTCGCTACCGGCAAATTTCTGCGCCGCCACGACATCCCGATGACGGCGGCGGGCGACATGATTGTCTGCCTGACGCTGCCCGGCCCCGGCAGCTATGTCATCGTCGCGCTGCATGACCGCGATGCCAACGGCAAGCTGTCGGTCTGGTCCGACGGCATCGGCTTCACCAACAACCCGCGCCTGCGCCTCGCCAAGCCCGCCGCCGACGACACGCTGGTCAGCTTTGGCCCCGGCGTGACGCCGGTGCGCATCGTCATGAACTACCGCCGCGGATTTTCGGTGAAGCCGCTCGACGATTGAACCGCCGTTACTAGAGTCTCTTGCAAAAGTGGAGCCAGCACCGGCCCGCTCCCCCGCCAGACCATCCATATTTTACAATGACTTGGGTGGCCGGTCGGGGGAAGCGGCCCGGTGCCGCCCAACTGCAGACTCTAATTGCGACACTGCCAATCCGGCGCTATTCGAAGCCATCGGCTCGCCTGACACCGACGGCCGGGCCTCAATTCCCGGCGTGCGGAGCGTTTGCCGCCGGTGCGATGACCAGCATCGGCGCCGGCATCGGCACGCTCGTCCACGCCGCTCCGGCGGCCGGCAACTGGGTCCAGCGTTTCTCGACGGCGCCGCAACGCTGCACCGCCGGCAGATAGACGCGCCCGACCGCCGCCGGATCAAGCACCAGCATCACGCCGAAGCTGTCGAACTGGTCGGCGGGCAATGCCCCCGTCCAGCGCAGGGCGGTCACCCTGCCGCCGTCGCGTTCGATGGTGACCGTCCAGCCCGGCTTGGGTTGGGGCTTGGCATCGCGCGCCGCCGCCGGAATTTCAACCCGCAATTCGGTTGTCGCGGCACCGTCGCAGCCATGGCCGATGCGCAGCGCGCCGGCATAATAGCCGTCGGCGGGACTGGTGCCGGGCGCCAGCACGATATGGCCGGACGCCGCCACCGGCATGGCCAGCATGACGGCAAGAATAAGTCTTTTCATGACGTTGTCTCGTTTTTTCAGAAACTGGCGCGGACGCCGCCGAACACGGCGCGGCCTTCGACGGGGTAATAGATAGCGGCGGCAGGGCGGGCCTGGACCACGGCCGAGACATCGCCGATGCCGCGCTTGTCGGCGAGGTTGCGGGCGTCGACAAAAGCGCGGATACCGTTGGCGACCCGCACCGATCCGCTCAGCCCGAGCAGCGCATAGCCGGGGTTTCGGCTGGTGTTGCGATAATCGGCAAAGCCGCCGCGCGGGATCCATTCGATATTGGGCGCCAGGCGCCAGGCTTCGCTGCCGAGCTGCAATTCGGCGCGGTACATATGTTCCGGCACCACCGGGATGCGATTGTCGCCATATTGCGCGTCACGCCGAAACCGGAAGTCATTGTATTGATAGACTTGCCGCAGCGTCGCCCAGGGCGCGACGACGATGTCGAGCCCGGCCTCGACGCCCTGATGCCGGGTCCGATCGGCATTGAAGGTCGCCGCCGGAACATTGGGATCGACGGTGAAGCCCAGAAGTTCGCCGCGCAGATCGGCGCGATACAGCGACACGTCCCAGGCAAGGACGCCGCCGCGCCCGCGCGTGCCGATCTCGATCGTCCAGCCGCGCTGCGGATCGAGCGGCACGAAACCGACGACGGGAAACTGCACGATTTCCGAAAAGGTCGGGATCTCGACGGCGCGGTTATAGTTGGCGAAAACCTGCATGGCCGCCGCCGGTGTCCACAATATCCCGATCTTGGGCGACCATTCGTCATAGCTGCGGCTGGCGTTGCGG
>JANNJH010000508.1:0-1034 GCA_031405775.1 Sphingomonadales bacterium
AATCTCGAGCGCGCGATCTGGCCGATCGAGGCGGACCTGGGACTCGTGAAGTGCGTCATCTAGCAAAATCGTGCATGCCCCGGCGAGTGGGATCGCCCACTGGCGCAGCTGGTGCCGCTTTACCGCGATCCGCGATCCGACATGCCGGTGACGCAGTTTGAAATGAAGGCGGTCGAAAAGGCCGGGCTCGTCAAGTTCGACTTTCTGGGCCTCAAGACGCTGTCGGTGCTCGACCGCGCGGCGAAACTGCTGGCCGAGCGGAGTGTGATCGTCGATTGGCTCGACCTGCCGCTGGACGATCCGGCGGTTTATGCGCTGCTGGCGCGGGCCGACACGGTCGGGGTCTTCCAGTTCGAATCCGAAGGCATGCGGCGGGCCTTGGGCCAGGTGCGGCCCGATTGCTTTGGCGATATCGTCGCGCTGGGCGCGCTGTATCGGCCCGGCCCGATGGACAATATCCCGAGTTTTGCGGCGCGCAAGCACAAGCGCGAAGCGGTCGAGCTGCTGCATCCGTTGATGGAGCCGATCCTGCGCGAGACCTATGGCATCATCGTCTATCAGGAACAGGTGATGCAGATCGCCCGGACGCTGGCGGGCTATAGCCTTGGCGAAGCCGATCTTTTGCGTCGCGCCATGGGCAAGAAGATTCATGCCGAGATGGTGGCGCAAAAGGAGCGTTTTGCCGAAGGCGCCGCCAAGAACGGCATCGACACGAAGACCGCGAGCGCGATCTTCGACCTGGTGCTGAAGTTCGCCAACTATGGCTTCAACAAGTCGCACGCCGCGGCCTATGCGCTGGTCAGCTTCCAGACGGCGTGGTTGAAGGCGCATCATCCGGTGGAATTCTTTGCCGCCTCGATGGCGTATGACATCACCAATACCGATCGGCTGGCGGCGTTTACCGAGGATGCGCGGCGATCGGGGGTGCGCCTCCTGCCGCCGTGCATCAACGCCTCGCAGGCGGATTTCAGCGTCGAAGCGCTCGGCGGCGCCGATATCGGGGTATACGCCGTGCGCTATGCGCTCGCGGCGCT
>JANNJH010000509.1:0-1396 GCA_031405775.1 Sphingomonadales bacterium
TGGGCCGTTACGAAGGCTGGTACTCGGTTCGCGACGAAGCCTATTATGACGAAACCGAACTCGTCGCCGCCGAGGACGCCGAGGGTAGGCCGGTGAAGCTGTCGCCGCAGGCCACGCCGGTCGAATGGACGGTCGAGGAAAGCTGGTTCTTCAGGCTTTCGGCCTATGCCCAGCCCTTGCTCGATCTTTACGAAGCGCAGCCGGAATTCATCCAACCAACAGGCCGTTTCAACGAGATGCGATCGTTTGTTGCCGGCGGACTTTCGGATTTGTCGGTGTCGCGGACCAGCTTCGATTGGGGCGTTCCGGTTCCCGACAGCCCAGGCCATGTCATGTATGTCTGGATGGACGCGCTGGCCAATTATCTCACCGGGGCCGGCGGCCTCGATGGCGAATGGTGGCCGGCGGATCTCCATGTCATCGGCAAGGATGTGGTGCGGTTCCACGCCATCTACTGGCCGGCGTTTTTGATGTCGGCCGATCTGCCATTGCCGAAGCAGGTTTTCGGTCATGGCTTTGTCCTCAACCGCGGCGAGAAAATGTCGAAATCGGTCGGCAATGTCGTCGATCCCAGCGAGATGGCGACGCGCTTCGGCGTCGACCGTCTGCGCTGGTTCCTGCTCCGTGACGTCGCCTTTGGCGATGACGGCAGCTATAGCGACGCGGCGATCATCGAACGGTCGAACGCCGATCTGGCCAATGGCATCGGCAATCTGGCGCAGCGGGCGCTGTCGATGGTGGCGAAGAACCTTGGCGGCGCGATGCCGGGGCAGGGACCGACGGCCGCTGCCGAAACAGCGCTGACGGACAGTATCAAGACACTGACCGACGCCTATTTCGGCGCGATGGCCGGGTTGCAACTGCACCGCGCGCTTGAGGCGGTGATGGCGATGGTCACCGCCGCCAACGGTTATTTTGCCGAAAGTGCGCCCTGGGGGCTGGCGAAGACCGATCCGCAGGCCATGGCGCATGTCCTGCATTCGACGCTCGATGCGACGCGGCGGATCGTGCTGCTCGTGCAACCAGTGATTCCAGAGGCTTCGGGCAAGCTGCTCGATCAGCTTGGTGTCGCCTTGAATAGACGTTCATTCAATGACTTCGAGGTGACAGTTGAAACCGGAACGCAGCTTCCGACACCGCAGGGCGTGTTCCCGCGCTGGACCGAAGCCGCAGCCTGACCATGTTGATCGATAGCCCCATTCTTATCGATAGTCATTGTCACCTCAACTACCCTGGCCTGCGCGAGGATGTCGCCGGCGTGCTGGCGCGCGCGCGCGGCGCCGGGATCGGCGGTTTTCTCGGCATTTCGACCAAGCGCAGCGAATGGGACGAAGTCATCGGCCTGGCCGATGCCGAACCCGATATCTGGGCGACGGTCGGCATCCACCCGCACGAG
>JANNJH010000510.1:0-1103 GCA_031405775.1 Sphingomonadales bacterium
GACAACCCACCGGTCTCGGTGGCATGGCGGCTGGCCAGAAGGGGCCGCGAAATTGTCGTGTTGGAGACGATGAGGCCATCGACGCCGCCATCGATGGCGATCCGCGCGATGGTGTCGAAATCGGCGGGTTCGAGATCGGGCGCCACCTTGACGAAGATCGGCACGCCAAGTTTGCCGCGCGCTTCGATCACCCGCGCCACCAGATCGGCGAGCGCCGCGCCATCCTGCAAGGCGCGAAGCCCCGGTGTGTTCGGCGACGAGATGTTGACGGTGACATAGCTCGCCAGCGCCGCGGCGGCGCGCACGCCCGCGACATAATCGCCGGTGCGATCGTGTGAATCCTTGTTGGCGCCAAGGTTGATGCCGACGACTCCCGCCCGGCCGCGCCGCGCCTGCAAGCGCACCACGGCATGTTCGAGGCCCCTGTTGTTGAAGCCCATGCGGTTGATGACGGCGGCGTCCTCGGCGAGCCGGAACAGCCGGGGTTTGGGGTTGCCGTGCTGCGGCCGAGGCGTCACCGACCCGCATTCGACAAAGCCAAAGCCGAGTTTGAGCATCGCATCGGGGACCAGAACGTCCTTGTCGAAGCCGGCGGCGAGCCCGACCGGGTTGGGCAGGTCGAGCCCGGCGAAACGCGTGCGCAGGATCGGATCATCGGCGGGCGCCCGCGGCACCAGCCCGGTACGCAGCGCCAGCAGCGTGGCCTTATGTGCCGTCTCGGGATCGAGGGCAAAGATCAGCGGGCGGAGGGTGCGGAACATCGCTGCCTTGTGGCGGGGGATGCGGCGAAGGTCAAAGCCACAAACTCCTCTCCCATAAGCGGGAGAGGGGGTTTTCGTTCAATCCCCATTTTCCTCGCGCCCGGCCAGTTCCAGCGCCCGCGCCTTCACCTGTCACAGCGAAGCAAGTTGCGGGATCATCACCCATTCAAATTCGCGCCCCTTTGGTTGCCAGCCTTCGGCGATTGCCGTCATCCAGATCGGAGAGCCGTCTTTTCGGCGGTCGGGTTGCCAATCGAGCGCAAGGGCAAGTCGTTTCGCGAGACCGCCGTAGATCAGGTTTCCCATCGTCGCACGGTCGGCGCCGAGCAAATCACGCGCAAT
>JANNJH010000511.1:0-10385 GCA_031405775.1 Sphingomonadales bacterium
ATCAGTGCGCTGGGAATGTATAATCAGGTGCAGATGCCGGACATCCCGGGGCGCGATTCCTTCCAGGGGGAATCCTGGCACACCGCAAATTGGCCGGCCGACGCGGACCTGACGGGCAAAACCATCGCCGTAATCGGCAGCGCGGCCAGCGCCGTACAGATGGTGCCCCGAGGTGGCCAAGGTCGCCGGTCGCCTGCATATCTTTCAGCGCACCGCCAACTGGGTCATGCCGAAGGAAGACACGCCCTACAGCGCCGACGAGTTGGAGGAGATGCGGCGCGACGGCTCGATCGCGACGCGGCTGCGGGGCGAGGCCCTGGTGGGCGCCGAGCTCATGTCGACGTGGGACGACCCCGAGCTGCTCGGGACGCTGCGGACTGACGCACTCGCGAACCTCGATATCGTAAAGGATCCCGAAACGCGCAAAAAGCTGTATCCTCAGCTGCCGCTCGGCTCCCAGCGTCCGCTTTTCTCCAACGATTTCTATCCGACGTTCAACCGCGACAATGTCGAGCTCGTCACCGAAGCGATAGAGAAAATCACGCCCACGGGCGTCAAGACGGTCGACGGTACCGAGCGTAACGTCGACGTCATTATCTACGCAACCGGCTATGCGGCGAATCGATACCTCTCTGTCATCGACGTGACCGGGCGGGACGGGCTGCACATCGCGGACGCGTGGAGCGATGGCCCGCAGGCTTATTTCGGCGTCACCACTTCGGGTTTTCCCAACCTGTTCATGCTCTATGGCCCGAACACGAACAACGGATGCATCCTCAGTTTCATCGAATGGCAAGTCGAATATATTGTCAAGAAAATCCGCTATATGCGGGACGAGAACATCGACTGGATAGACGTGCGCAAGGATATCCACGATCGCTACAACGAAGCGATGCAGTCGGATATCCAGAACGTCGAGGTGTGGCGGACCGTTGGCAGCCGCTATTATCGCGCCGCGTCAGGCCGCAACGTTACCCAGTGGCCGCACAAGATGGCGGTCTACGAGGAGCGTATTCGATTGGAAGACAATGACGCATATGAGGCCCACCGGGTGATGGAAGACATTCTCGACGCGCCTGATCCGCACAGGAACTGACCGGAGATTCCGATATGGAACGGACGCGAATTTACGACCCCGAGGTATATGCGATCGCTTCGCAATTCCCCGATGTGAACGTGGCCGACCATTTCGCGGCACGCGCGGTCTATGACGCGGCGCTCGCCGCGGCGGCGGAAATGACGGGCGTGACCTCCGATCCGCGCGTCGACGAAAGTGATCGCATGATTCCCGGCCCGGCAGGTGCGCCGGACATCCGCCTGAAAATCTACACGCCCAAGGAGATCGCGAAGGGACGCCCCGCCTTCCTCAGCATACACGGCGGTGCGTTCATCCTCGGCGTTCCTGAATTCGAGCATCCACGCTGTCTCAAGCTAGCGGCGGATCATGGGGCGGTCGTGGTCGGTGTCGACTATCGCCTGGCCCCCGAAGATCCGTTTCCCGCGGGTGTCGAGGATTGCTATGCGGCTCTGCTCTGGATGGAGGCCAATGCCGACACGCTGGGCATCGATCCCGCCCGGATCGCAGTAGGCGGCAGCAGCGCGGGTGGCGCGCTCAGTGCCGCGGTGGCACTGATGGCGCGGGACCGCGGCGGTCCAAAGCTCGCGCTGCAGATGCTTTTCTATCCGGTACTCGATGATCGCTGCGAAACGGTGTCGATGCTCGGTGGTGAAACGACCTTTGTTTGGAACAGGCCCCATACGATGCACATGTGGGATCATTATCTGGGGAAGGGTCGCGGTGGCGCTCATTCCTATGCGGCGCCGGCGCGCGCGCCCGATCTTGCCGGTCTGGCGCCGGCCTATATCACCACCTGCGAGCATGATCCGCTGCGCGACGAGGGCATTCTCTATGCGATGCGGCTGATGGACGCAGGCGTGCCTGTGGAACTGCATAATTATGCAGGGACGACCCATGGCTTCGATCTGATGGCACCATCGACCATCGCCAACCGCTCGATGGACGATATGGCGGCGACCTTCGCACGCGGAACTGCGAAGCGGGATTAGCCCAGGACGGTCATCGCTCCCACGTCAATTCTGCGCCGTGAGACCCGCGACGAACCCCATGGCGTCTAATAGAGGAATATACGGCGTCGAAGACGAGCGACCGCCCCCGAGCGCGCTGCCAACGCCTCGGCGTAGCGCGTTGGCAGCGTCGGCGAACTCCAGTCGGCGGCTTGGCAGATCGCCGCGAGTCCTTCGCCGGCGGCCGTAAGGTTCTAACGCGACCCGCAGGCTGTGCCCCGACAGTCCCCGGCACTGGCCGGCGATCGCCGCATCGTCGAGATCGGGCTGCAACTGGCGCAGACCCCGCCGCGCAATCCGCAGCAGCACGTCGCGAATGCCGTCATCGGACAGCCAGCCTCCGATCCGCCCGAACCGGTCGACCGAGGTCAGCAGCGGCGCGTCGTGGGGCAGGGGGCTGTCGTCGGATTCAACCCGTATCGCCAGCCAGGCGGTGATTGCCGCCATCGCGTCCGGGCTGAGATACTTGACGGTGCCTTCGCCCGCCTGGTCGGTCTTCGAGCGGCGGATCAGCATCGTTCCCGAGCCGTCGTCGGCCTCCGCGACGTCGCCGATATTCATGGCAGCATATTCGGAGCGACGACGGCCAAGATCGGTGCCGAGCAGCGGCAGCACGCTGTCGCGGGCGCCGGCTGTCGTGGTCACATCGAGCGTCGTCAGCAGCGCCATCACCGACAGCGGCAGCGGCGCATCGGCGATGGATGTCCGGCGCGCTTTTGAAAGGGGTTTGGGGCCAAGGCCCCAACTGCCGGAGGCGCTGTTTCCAGCCCAAGCTCATCATGCCTCGGGCTCAATCGGCGTAGATATACGCGCCGCCGCGTTCCAGCGCGGCGCGGAACGCCGGGCGGGCGTGCAGCCGCGCCAGCCAGGCGACAACGCGCGGATAGGCCGCGATCGAGCCGAGCGCGCGCGCCAGTTCGGGGACGAAACTGAGCTGGATATCGGCGGCGCTGAACATGTCGCCGAGCAGCCAGGGGCCGTCGCCAAGCCGATCTTCGATATAGCCCAGCGCCCGGTCAAGCTCGGCATCGGCGGCAGCGTCCATCGCTCCGCCCGCCAGCCCGAAGGCGCGCGCATAGACCTTGATCATGATCGGATTCATCCCCGCCGAAACGGCGAAATACAGCCATTCGAGGTAGCGCATGAAGTCCGGCCCCGCCGGATCGGGAGCCAGCCGCCCTGCCCCGTGCCGGCGCACCAGATAGTCGACGATCGCGCCGGATTCGATCAGCAGCTGCCCATTATCGTCGAGCACCGGCGATTTGCCGACAGGGTGCACCGCCTTCAGCGCCGGCGGCCCCATCTGGGTCAGCGGATCGCGGCTGTAGTGGACGATCTCATACGGCAGCCCGAGTTCTTCAAGGAGCCAGACGATTTTCTGCGACCGGGAATTTTCGAGGTGATGGACTGTCAGCATCGCCGGTTACATCGCCGCGATCAGCGTGGCGTGGTCGACGCCCATCTGCTCGGCGATGTCGCCGGTATCCCAATATTCGCGCCAGCCGGCGATCAGCCCGTCATCGGTCATCTCGAACACCGCGCACACCCGCGTCCCGACCTTGCGATCGGCATTGTGGAGCGTCACATGATCGGTGCGTTCGGTGAAGACGAAATTGCCCATCGCACCCGACGCGTGGATCTCGCACCAGCATTCATAATAGGTCAGATATTGCTTGGCGAGCGCCGCCGAGATGGCGGCGCGGCCGATAATCCGCGCGGTGGCGGGCACCACCGGCTGATAATAGCCGTCTTGCGCGAAGTAACTGCCGAGCTTGTCGAAATCGGGCGTGCCGCCGTGGAATTCTTCAAGGAACGCCAGCACGAAAGCGTGATTCCTGTCATGCATCGCTCAATATTCCGCTTCGAGCAGCTTGAGCGTATCGAGATCCTCGAGCGCCGTGAAAAACCGCTCGTTCATCGGATAGCCGATCTGGCCCCACTCATCCATGTTGGCGATCCAGGCCTGGGCGCCATAGATCGGCCAGCGGCGATAGGTTTCCCAGATCTCGTCGATGCCGGGAACGCCCTGCGCTCCGGTGGCAACAAGATGCTCGCGGTAATGTTCGAGCAGGCGGCGTTCATTGCCGCGGCGTTCCTCGATGGTTAGCGCGCCGACCATGAAATAGGCCAGATCGCGCCATGGCCGGCCCTTGCGGACCAGCTGGAAATCGATCCAGATGCGCTCGCCGCTGGTGCGGACATAGCTGTTGCCCTGGTGTCCATCGCCGTGGACGATCGAGTGCGGCCCCTTCTGGCGCTGCTCGAACAGGCTCAAAGCGTCATAAACCCGGTGGAAACGCTGCGGATCGTCGAGCAGCCAGCGCGGCAGCAGCGTCTGATATTCGGGTTTGACGAGGTTCTTTTCGACCCATTCCCACATGAACCTGAGCTGGTCGCAATCGATCGGCGTGTCCATCGACGTCGGCAGCCAGTCCATGGTCTTGAGCCGCGGATCGCCCCAGCTGCCACCGTGGAAGCCGGCAAAGGCTTCAAGCGCCTTGGCGACGGCATCGACACCGATATGATCGGTACTATGGCCAAAGGTGCCGCCGGCAGCGACAAGGTCTTCCATGACAACGACGCCCTGGCCGTCGCTGCCGGTTTCCCAATCGGAAAAATAGCCGATGGGCGACGGCACTTTCATCTCGTCACGCGCGAAATGATAAAAGCGCGCTTCAAGCGCATGGATATCGACATCGGCGAAACCGCCCGACCAATTGGCCTTGAGGCAGACACTTTCCGGGATGCCCGCGGCGTGGCCGGCTTCGTTCATATCAAGCTTGACGCGCATCTTGGTGGTGTGGCCGTTGCGCAGGTCGAGCACCTCCCAGCCGCGAATTTCGAGCCCCGGATAGCGGTTTCGCATCACTCCGGTCAGCCATTCGGGCGTCACGTCGGCAAGGTCGCGCGTTAGCGGTTCACGGCGCTGCGGATAAGGCCGGTCGTCGACCGAAGGCCGGATCATCTGGCTCGCCATCATGCTCTCCTTGTGGCGGCGAGGCTGCGCCCCGCGATATAGCCCAGCGTCATCGCCGGGCCGACGTTGCAACCGTGCGCCGGCGCCCTGCCGCGCCAGATCGAATTGGCATCGAGCCCGGCGGCATAGATTCCGGGCAGCGGCGCGCCGGCCTGATCGACGACGCGGGCCTGGTTATCGATGCGCAGCCCGACCGTCGTCGAACCGTCGCCGGGGAAAATCTTGACGGCATAGAAGGGCGCGGTTTCGACCGTGCCAAGGCACGGGTTCGGACCATGTTTGGGGTCGCCCATGTCGCGATCGAGGCTGGTGTCGCCCTTGTGGAAGTCAGGGTCCTTGCCGGTCGCCGCATAGGAATTGATCTGCGCCGCGCTCGCTTGCAGCCCGGCCGCATCGACGCCGATCTTTGTCGCCAGTTCGGCGAGTGTCGGCGCTTCGACGATATAGCCGGCGGCGAGCAAACGCTTGAGCCCCATCCCGCCCGGGAACACCATGCCCAGCCCATAGGCCTTGACGAAACGTGCATCGGCGACGAGCCACGCCGGCACCGCTCCGGCCTTGTGCATATATTCGACAAAGGTTTGCGACGCCTCGTTGCCAAAGCGTTTGCCGGCCTTGTCGACGGCGATGCATCCGGGCTTCGCCATGTCGATCAGATGGGCATAAATGCCGGTCGTGCCGTCGTCCTTCTTGACCGTCGAGACCACCGACCAGACGCCATTGGCAAAATTCTTGCCGTCGAGCGTGCCGCCGGCTTCCAGCCCCATGTTCATCCCGTCGCCGGTGTTGCAGCCGGCCATGATCGAAATATGCTGGTCGGGAAACGGCATATAGGCACGGCGCAATTGCTCATTGGCGGAAAAGCCCCCCGATGCGAGAACCACGCCCCTGCCCGCCGACAGCGTTTCGGTCTTGCCGTCACGCTCGATGCGAACCTGGGTCACACCGTCGGTGCCCGGCGTGATGCCGGTCACGACCGCGTCGCGCCACAGCGTCACGCCAGCATCATGCGCCGAGCGCAGCAGCCGCGCCGCGAGCGCATTGCCCATCGTCAACCGCGATCCGCGCGCCCGGCCACGCAGTTTGTCCCAGCCAAAACGCAACGCCAGTTTCGCCATGTACAGGAACGACTTCGGCGATGATGACATCGCGCCGAGGTGCGGAATATCGGGAAGGTCGATCATGAAGCCGCCCGGCGCGTTGAACTCGGCCCGCGGCGCGCGCAGCGCGTCGAAATAGCCGTGAAGCTTGCCTGCATCAAATTCGAGCGGGCGCAGCAGGCGGCCGTCACGGCTCGCGCCCTCCAGTTCGGCGTGCCAATCGGGCGAATGATCCGCTAGCGCAAAGGCGACCTGCGTTTCCTTTTCAAGAAAGCGCACCATCTCGGGCCCGGCCTGGAGATAGGCATCGAGGACTTCGACCCTCAAGTCATCGCCGACCAGCGCCTGGACATATTTGCGGGCGGCGCCTTCAGGCTCCGCAAGGCCGGCAGCGGCGGCGTGATGATTGCCCGGAATCCAGATTCCGCCGCCCGAAATGGCCGTGGTGCCGCCAAAAAAATGGGTCTTTTCGACAACCAGAACCTTGAGGCCCTTGCGCGCCGCGGTGACTGCCGCCGTAAGCCCCGCGGCCCCGGATCCGACGATGATCGCGTCCCATTCCATCGCAATTTCCCCTTGTGCTTGAAATCGAAGCTAGCGGCGTTGCCGGACCACTGACCTGTCCAAGGGCAGGGCCGTTTGCCCTGGGGCCAAGGCCCCAGCCGCCGGAGGCATCGACAGCGCCGCCGGAGGCGCTTTTACGGCTCCAGGCCGATCAGGCGGCGGGTTTTTGCCGCGTCATGTCGAGCGCCGCCAGATAGCCATAAAGCATGCCCCGGGTATTCGCGATGCCGCTGTTGTAGCCGCCGCCGATGTCGAGCCAGGCGGCGGAATTGCCGGCGGCGTAAAGCCCCTGGATCGCCACGCCTGCTGCATCGAGCACGCGCGCGTCGGTGTCGATCGCCAGTCCCGCCGTCGGCACGCCCATCGTCACCCGCTCGATGCGGACGGCGTAAAACGGCGCGCGGGCGACGGGCGCCAGATTGGGATTGGGCAGGCGCGGGTCGCCGGTCATGATCCGCCCCCAGGGCACGGTGCCGCGCGCGAAATCGCTGTCGACGCCAGTTTCGCAAAAGCCGTTGAAGCGCGCAACCGTGGCCTCCAGCCCATCGGCGTCGATCCCGGCCTTGGCGGCAAGCCCGGCGAGCGTGTCGTCGGACAGCGCCATGCCGTCGGGCAGCGGCTGCCCAGGCCACGCCGGCATCATGCCGTATTTGTCGAGCATGTCCTGATCGAAGACAATCCATGCCGGCCAGTTCGCCATGCCCTGCTCCTGCCCATCGAAACGCGCCACCTTGGTTGCGACATCGGGATAAAAGGCGTCGTTGGCAAAGCGCCGCCCGGCGCCATTGACGGTGATGCAGTGCGGCGTCCCCGGCAGCCACATGCGGTGCGAAGGCTTGCCCCAGATCGTCTCGCCTGGGACGGCATAACCGACAAAGATCGGGCTTTGCGACGCAGCGCGCGCCGGCACTGGAATCGCGCCGGCCTTGGCCGCCATGACGATATGGTCGCCCGAAACGCTCGGCGGCGCCATGCTGCCGGCCTCGGGCAGCGCGTCGAACATGCGCACGAAATCGGGCTTCCAGTCATAGCCGCCGGTCGCCAGCACAACGCCGAGCCGCGCCCTGATCCGCCTTGGGCCGCCTTCACCCTCGACGATCACCCCCAGCACGTCGCCCTGTTCGACGACGAGCGCCGTGGCGGCGGTCGACACGCGCATCTCGACGCCGCGATCGAGCGCGGCGCGGACCTGCGCCGCCGCCAGCCCGGCCCCGGCGCAGCGTTCACCGGCGGCGACATGGCGCACGAGGCAATCGCCAACCGGCTCGCCGCCGCTCTGCATTCCCACCCATTCGTTCGACGTGGTATAGCTATAGCCATCGCCATAGGGCGAGGTCAGTACCTTGTCGGCCCATTCGCCCAGCCGTTCGGCCTTGAACGGGAGCACCTCGACATAGCGGCCTTCGGGCTTCGATCCGGCGACCGCCGGGTAATAATAATCCGGCAAGCCGCGCACCACGGTCATTTCGATGCCGATGACATCGGTGAAATAGCGCAGCGCCTCACGCGACCGCACGACGAACGTGTCGCGGCGCTCGGGCGTCGCGAAGCCCTGCGCCAGATGACCCAGATAGGCGATGGCCTCGGCGTCGCTGTCGGCGATTCCATCCGGCTCCTGCAAATGATTGGGGCCAAGCCAGAGCTGCCCCGACGACAGCGCCGAAACGCCGCCGAGCAGCGCGAACTTTTCAAGGACGAGCACCCGCATGCCACGCTCGGCGGCGGTCAGCGCCGCCGACAGCCCGCCAAGGCCCGACCCGACGCAGACGATATCGAAATCCTCGTCCCAAGCCATCAACGCGCTCCAAGCCATATTGATCCGGCCGGCAGGGAAGGTCGCAATGGCGCGCCCCGGCACCAATCCTCGGATAGGGAGACCGGCGCGCCGATCGGTCCATCGTCGCCATCAACAATTGGTGATGAGGACCACATGGCGCAGCGTTTCAAGGACAGGGTCGCTCTCGTCACCGCCGCAGCGGCGGGCATTGGCGCGGCAACGGCGGAGGCGTTCGCGCGCGCCGGCGCCAGCGTCATGCTTTCCGACATCAACGCCGAAGCCGGAGCGGCGACAACCGAGCGCTTGCGCGCCGAAGGCCTGAGGGTCGAATTCCAGCACGCCGACGCGACGCTGGAGGACGATATCGAGCGCTTGGTGCGCAAGACGGTCGAGGCTTTCGGCGGGCTGCATCTGGCGGCGAACATCGTCGGCGACGCGCACCCCGATGCCGCCGGCTCCGAATTTCACACGCAAAGCCTCGCCGGATGGGAATGGACACAGGCGGTCAGCCTGCGCAGCGTTTTCCTGTCGATGAAGCACGAGATCGCCCACATGATCGATCATGGCGGCGGCGCCATCGCCAACGTCACTTCGCTGGCCGCGCTGTTGCACGTGCCGGTTTCGGGCGCCGCCTATGCCGCATCAAAGGCCGGCGTCATCCGGCTGACCAAGTTTGCCGCCGTCAACTATGCCGATCGCGGCGTGCGGGTGAACTGCATCGCCCCCGGCACCACCCCGACCGCTGCCTATTACAAGGCCGGGGCGCAAATCGCCGAGGCCGTGATCGCCAGCCTTGTCGAGCTGCAACCGATCAAGCGCCCGATCGCCGCGTCCGAACAGGCGGCCGGCATCCTGTGGCTGTGCTCCGACGACGCCGCCATGGTCACCGGCCATGTGCTTCCCATCGATGGCGGCTGGACCGCGCGCTGACCAAGGACTTTCGATGAGCATGAGATTTTCGGGACGTGTCGTCATCGTCAGCGGCTCAGGCGCCAACATCGGCGAGGCCTGTGCCCGCGCCTTTGCCGCCGAAGGCGCCAAGGTCGTGCTGGCTGACATCAACATCGCCGGCGCAAGCCAGGTCGCCGCCGATATCGTCGCCGCCGGCGGCGAAGCCTTTGCCCAGGCGCTCGATTTGTCCGACGAAGCCAGCATCGCGGCGCTGCACGCGGCGGTGATGGCGCGCCATGGCCGGATCGACGCGCTCCACAACAATGCCGCCGACACCCGCGCCGCGCACATGGCATCCGATATGCTGCTCACCGACATGGACGCCGCGGTCTGGGATCGCAGTTTCGATGTCAATACGCGCGGTACCATGCTGATGATCAAGCATGTCGTGCCGACGATGATCGCGGCCGGCGGCGGCGCCATCATCAACACCAGCAGCGGCGTTTCGCTGCGCGGCGACATCCCCAACCCGGCCTATGCCGCATCGAAGGCCGCGGTCAATTCGCTGACCCAGTTCGTCGCGACCCAGTTCGGCAAGCAGGGCGTGCGCTGCAACGCGGTGCTGCCCGGCATGATCGTCACGCCCCATGCCCGCAGCATGATGAACGACGCCGACCTGGCGATGATCGAGCGCCACACCCTGACGCCGCGGCTCGGACGGCCCGCCGACATCGCGGCAGCGGTGCTGTTCCTCGCGTCCGACGCCGCATCGTTCATCACCGGCCAGCTGATCTCGGTCGATGGCGGCATCACCTGCCACCAGCCCTATTTCGCCGATATGGGCGCGGCGATGGGGCGGGCGTGAGCAGCGCCAAATAGCGCCTCCCAAACTATTCGGCGAGGCGAAGGCCATGGTCGGCGATGCGGCTGGTGATCTGGGCGGCGCGGCTGGCAAGATCGGCCATCGGCACCCCGGCCGGGAGCGCGGAGG
>JANNJH010000512.1:0-6412 GCA_031405775.1 Sphingomonadales bacterium
CCTCGCCGAGGTTCAGGCGGCGCCGGTGCCGTTGCAGGCCGCCGAAATGGCGCTGCTTCGCCTCATCCACGCCAGCGAGCTTCCCGATCCCGGCGATCTCGTCAGGCGCATCATGGAGGGCGGCGACGCGCCCGCCGCGCCGCGCCTCGCCCCCAGCAATGGACCACGCGCCGCAGCGCTGCCGGCGCCCGCGGCTACCCCCATTATAGCGGCACCTGTTGTCATGGCCCCGCCGCCACTGCCGGCCCCGGAATTGGCGCCGCTTCCCGCGACCTACGAGGCCCTCGTCGCGCTGTTCCGCGAAAAGACCGAACCCCGCCTCGCCCACATCCTCAGCGACGAGTTGCGGCTCGTCGAATACACCCCTGGAACGCTGGTCATCGCCCATGACAAGCGCCAATCGCGCGAACAACTCGCGCAGATCGGCCGCCGCCTGTCGGAATGGACCGGCCATGACTGGGCGATCACCCTCGTCACCCAAGGCGGCGGACCGACCCTCCACGAGGCCGCGCTCGCCGCCGATGCGGCGCGGATGGACGCGGCGCGCGCCGATCCCGTCGTCCAGGCGCTGATGACCGCCTTCCCCGACGCCGAACTGACCGACGTCGCAGCCCCCGAAAGGATTCTCCATGCCCAGTCTCGATGAACTGATGAAGGCCGCGCAAAACGTCCAGGAACAGATGCAGGCGGCGCAGGCCAAGCTCGATCATATCGAAGTCGAAGGCGCCAGCGGCGGCGGCCTGATCAAGGTCCGCGCCACCGCCCGCGGGCGCATCATCGGGCTCGATATCGATCCATCGATGCTGACATATGAATCGAAGGAAATTCTCGAAGACCTTGTTGTTGCCGCCTTCAATGACGCCAAGAACAAGGCCGACCAAGCCGGAAGCGCCGAGATGAACAAGCTTACCGCCGGTATGCCGCTGCCACCGGGCTTCAAGCTGCCGAGCCTGTAGGAAAGGCGCCTCCGGCGGCCGGGGCCTTGGCCCCGGACCCCTTATGTCGTCCTCCCTGTCACGTCGCGCGGCGGCGCGGCGATCACATGTGGATCGGTTTGCCCGTCACCGCCATCGCCGCTTCCTTCAGCGCTTCGGGGTGCGTCGGGTGGGCGTGGCAGGTCATGGCGATATCCTCGGACGACGCGCCGAATTCCATGGCGATCGCCGCCTCGGCGATCATCGTGCCAGCCATGCTGCCGATGATGTGAACGCCCAGAACGCGGTCGGTTTTCGCATCCGCCAGCACCTTCACAAAGCCTTCGGTGTCGCGATTGGCCTTGGCGCGACTGTTGGCGGCGAACGGGAACTTGCCGACCTTGTATTCGACGCCCGCCGCCTACAATTCCTCCTCGGTCTTGCCGACGGTGGCGACTTCGGGCTGCGTGTAGACCACGGCGGGGATGACATCATGGTTCACATACCCCGTCAGCCCGGCGATATTGTCGGCGCAGGCCAGGCCCTCGTCCTCGGCCTTGTGCGCCAGCATCGGGCCGGGCACGACATCGCCGATCGCCCAGATGCCCGGAATCGGGGTCGAATAATCCGGACTGACCATGATCCGGCCGCGATCGAGCACCAGCCCGGTGGCCTCGATGTTGAGGCCATCGGTGTTCGGTCGGCGCCCGATCGACAGCAGCACGACATCGGCGGCGATCTCCTCGGGCGCACCGCCGGCGGCGGGCTGGGTGGTCACCACAGCGCCGGCGCCATCGCGGCGGACGCCTGTGACCTTGGTTGAAGTCTTGATCGCAAAGCCCTGTTTCTTGAGGACTTTTGCGAAAGCATCCGCAACCTCGATATCCATCGCCGGCACGATCCGCTCCGCATATTCGACCACCGTGACCTTCGCGCCCAAGCGCCGCCAAACCGAGCCCATTTCCAGCCCGATATAGCCGCCACCGATGACCACCAGATGCCCCGGCACCTTCGACAGCGACAGCGCCTCGGTCGATGTGACGATCACCTCGCCATCGGGCGTCATGCCCGGCAGCAGCGCCACTTCCGATCCCGTCGCGATGATGAAGTTCTTCGCGGTCAGCACCCGGTCATCGACCTTCAATGACTTTGCATCGACGAACGACGCTTCGCCCTTCACCCATTCGACCTTGTTCTTCTTGAACAGAAAGGCAATGCCGTCGGTCAACTCCCTGACTGCCTTGTCCTTTTCGCCGAGCAGCGCCGGCAGGTCGAGCTCGACCGACCCCAGCTTGACGCCGAACTTGGCCAATGCGCCCGAATGCGCTTCCTCGTAGAATTCGCTGCCGTGGAGCAGCGCCTTCGAAGGGATGCAGCCGACATTGAGACAGGTGCCGCCAAGCCGGTCGCGCTTTTCGACGCACGCGACCTTCAGGCCATGCTGGGCCGCGCGGATGGCGGCGACATAGCCGCCGGGGCCGGCGCCAATGACGACGACGTCGAATTCGGGGGCAGCCATGCGGTGTTTCCTTACAGGTCGATCAGCAGACGCGCCGGATCCTCAATGGCTTCCTTGACGCGGACGAGGAAGGTCACCGCTTCACGGCCATCGACGATGCGATGGTCATACGACAGCGCCAGATACATCATCGGGCGGATGACGATCTGGCCGTCGCGCACCACCGGCCGGTCCTCGATGCGGTGCATGCCGAGCACGCCCGATTGCGGCGTGTTGAGGATCGGCGTCGACATCAGCGAGCCAAAGACGCCGCCGTTGGTGATGGTGAAATTGCCGCCCTGGAGATCCTCCAGCTTGAGGCCGCCCGACTGCGCGCGCTTGCCGAAATCGCCGATGGCCTTTTCGGTCTGGGCAAAGCTGAGGTTCTGGACATTGCGCAGCACCGGCACCACCAGGCCGCCGGGCGACGACACCGCGATGCCAAGGTCGGCATAGTCGCGATAGACGATCTCCTCGCCTTCGATCGAGGCGCCGACCGCCGGGACATCACGCAACGCAAGCACGCAGGCATGGGCAAAAAAGCTCATGAAACCAAGGCGAACGCCGTGTTTCTTCTCAAACAGGTCCTTGTACTTCGCACGCGCCGCCATCACCGCCGTCATGTCGACATCGTTGAACGTCGTCAGCATCGCCGCGGTGTTCTGGGCTTCCTTCAACCGCCGCGCGATGGTCTGGCGCAACCGCGTCATCCGCACCCGCTCCTCGCGGCGCTCGGTCGGAGCCGTCGTCGCCGCAACGGGTGCAACAGCCGAAGCGCGGACCTTCGCCGTCCCGGCCTCGATCGCCGCCAACACATCGCCCTTGGTCAGGCGGCCATCACGGCCACTCGCGGCGATGCTGGCGATATCGAGGTTATAGGTTTCGACCAGCGTCCGCACCGCCGGGCCCATGGCCTCCAGCGGCATGGTCGCTGTGGCTACCGGCGCTGCGACGGGCGCAGCAGCGGCGACGGGAGCCGCCACTTTGGCCGGAGCCGCTGTCGCGGTCTTTGCCACGGCTGCACCGCCGGCCTCGATGATCGCGATCCGCGCGCCCACCGCTACGGTGTCGCCAACCTTGAACAGCTGCTCGCCCATCGTGCCGGCCACCGGCGACGGGATTTCGACTGCCACCTTGTCGGTTTCGAGGCTGACAATCGGCTCGTCGGCAGCGACAGCGTCACCGGGTTGTTTCAGCCATTGCCCGACGGTCGCCTCGGTGATCGATTCGCCCAGCGCCGGAATGATGACATCGGTGGCCATGTTATGCTGCCTTGCTCTTGGATTTCAGACCGCTGCGGATGGCGGCGGTGACTTCGGCGCGGCTCGAACCCAGCGCTTCGGCGATCAATTTCGCCTGTTCGGCATTGTGCCGCCGCAGCAGCCCCGTCGCCGTTGCCGCAGCCGCCGCACGCCCGGCATAGATCGGCCGGCGCCCGAGCGCGGTTTCGATCAGCGGGGCGACAAAGCTCCAGGCGCCGGCGTTCTTCGGCTCCTCCTGCGCCCAGACTATCTCCTGCAAATCCGGGAACTTGGCGGCATATTCTACTACAACGTCCGAGGGAAACGGATAAAGCTGTTCGACGCGCAGCAGATAGACATCGTCGCGGCCAGACTTTTCGCGCGCATCGAGCAGGTCATAATAGACCTTGCCGCTGCACAGCACGAGGCGGCGAATCTTGGCCGGATCGCACGGCGCCAGATCGTCGAGGCAGCGGTGGAAGCTCGTGCCCGCGTCCATGTCGTCCAGCGTCGACACGGCGCGCTTGTGGCGCAGCAGCGACTTCGGCGTGAAGATCACCAGCGGCTTGCGGAAATCGCGCATCATCTGGCGCCGCAACAAGTGGTAATAGTTCGACGGCGTCGTCGCATTGGCGATCTGGAGGTTGTCCTCGGCGCAAAGCTGCAGGAAGCGCTCCATCCGCGCCGAACTATGCTCCGGCCCCTGCCCTTCATAAGCATGCGGCAGCAGCATCACCAGGCCGTTGGCGCGCAGCCACTTGGCCTCGCCGCTGGCGATGAACTGGTCGATGATGGTCTGGGCGCCGTTGACGAAATCGCCGAACTGGCCTTCCCACAACACCAAAGTCTTGGGGTCCGCAAGCGCATAGCCATATTCGAAGCCGAGCACGCCGAACTCGCTGAGCGGGCTGTCGAGGACTTCGAAATCGCCGCCCTTGATGGTCTTGAGCGGCGTCATCCGATGGCCATCGAGTTGGTCGGTCCACACCGAATGGCGCTGGCTGAAGGTGCCGCGCCCCGAATCCTGCCCCGAAAGCCGCACGCCATAGCCATCCTCGAGCAACGAGCCAAAGGCCAGCGCCTCCGCCGTCGCCCAATCGATGTTGGTACCGGTGTTGAGCGTTTCAGCTTTTGCTTCAAGAATACGAGCCAAGGTCTTGTGAATGTTGAAACCCGGCGGCACCGTCGTCAGCGTCCGGCCGATAGCCTTCAGTGAAGCGGCATCAACGCCGGTGATCGCGGTACGGCGCCCGGTAATTTCCTCCTTGGGCTTGCCGAACCCCGACCAACGGCCTTCGAACCATTCGGCCTTGTTGGCCTTGAAGCCCGTAGCGGCGGCGAAATTTTCTTCGAGTATTTCGGTGTAGCGATCGATGGCGCCCTGCAGGAAGTCGGCGTCGATGACATTTTCGCGCAGCAGGCGAGCGGCATAAAGCTCGCTGATCGGCTTTTGCTTGCCGATCTGGGCGTACATCAACGGCTGTGTGAAGCTCGGCTCGTCGCTTTCGTTATGGCCGAAACGGCGATAGCACCACATGTCGATGACGACGTCGCGCTTGAACTTCTGGCGGAATTCGGTCGCCACCTTGGTGACAAAGGTGACGGCTTCGGGGTCGTCGCCGTTGACGTGGAAAATCGGCGCCTGGACGATCTTGCCGACGTCGCTGGGATAGGGTGACGACCGTGCGAACTGCGGCGAGGTGGTGAAGCCAACCTGGTTGTTGACGATGAAATGGATGGTGCCGCCGGTGTTATAGCCGGTAAGCCCCGAGAAACCGAAGCATTCGGCGACGATCCCCTGCCCCGCGAACGCCGCATCGCCGTGCAGCAACACCGGCATCGAGCGACCGTGATCGTCGTCACCCGACAGCGCCTGGATGGCGCGGACCTTGCCGAGCACCACCGGATCGACGGCTTCGAGGTGCGACGGGTTGGGCGCCAGCGACAGATGCACCTTGTTGCCATCGAATTCGCGGTCGGTGCTGGTGCCGAGGTGGTATTTCACATCGCCCGAACCGCCGACGTCATCAGGGTTGGCCGAACCGCCGCCGAATTCGTGAAAAATGATCTGGAATGGCTTCTGCATGACATTGCCGAGCATGTTCAGCCGCCCACGATGCGGCATGCCGAAGACGATTTCGGAAATACCGAGCTGGCCGCCGATCTTGATGATCGATTCCATCGCCGGGATCATCGCCTCGGCGCCATCGAGCCCAAAGCGCTTGGTGCCGACATATTTGCGGCCGAGGAATTTCTCGAAATATTCGGCTTCGACCAGTTTGTTAAGAATGGCCTTCTTGCCATTGGCGGTGAACTGGATTTCCTTGTCGCGGCCTTCGATCTTGTCCTGGATGAAGCGGCGTTCCTCGACATCGTTGATGTGCATATATTCCACACCGACATTGCCGCAGTAATTCGCCCGCAAAATCGTCACCAGCTCGCGGATCGTCGCCGTCTGCAACCCCAACGCCCCGCCAACATGCACCGGTCGATCAAGGTCGCCCTCGCCAAAGCCATGATATTCCGGCGTCAGATCGGCCGGCAACTCACGCTTCAACAGCCCCAGCGGATCCAGATTGGCCGCCAGATGCCCGCGCACCCGATAGGTGCGGATCAGCATCAGCGCCGAAATCGCATCCTGCGCCGCCCGCGCAATCGCATCGGGCGAAGCCCCTGCCGCCAAGGCCTTCTCCACGGCCTTCGCCGCCACCTTGGCCGGCGTCTCGATCACCATGTCGGCGGCGTCCAGCGCCCGCGTC
>JANNJH010000513.1:0-2271 GCA_031405775.1 Sphingomonadales bacterium
ACCACATCGATGGCGGCGGCGACGGCACCGCAGCGTTCGTGACCCATGACGACAATCAGCGGAACCCCGAGCACGGCCACGGCATATTCGATGCTGCCCATCGCCGCGGTATCGACGGTGTTTCCGGCGTTGCGGATGATAAAAAGATCGCCGAGACCGCGCCCGAACAACACTTCGGGCGGCACACGGCTATCGGAACAGCCGACCAGAATGGCGAAGGGGTGTTGGGTCTGTGCGATTGCCAGGCGCCTCGGGCCATCGGTCGCCACCGCCAAGGGCTTGCCAGCCAGAAAATCTAGATTGCCCTGCTTCATGCGGGCGAGCACTTCGTCGGCCGA
This sequence comes from Sphingomonadales bacterium, assembly GCA_031405775.1. Lineage (GTDB taxonomy): Bacteria > Pseudomonadota > Alphaproteobacteria > Sphingomonadales > Sphingomonadaceae > Sandarakinorhabdus. The sequence goes on from JANNJH010000513.1 coordinate 339, forward strand.
TAGCTGACGCACATCGCCTGCCGGCTCGGCGGCGCGCGCGGCGGTTGCCGCCATGCCCGCAACGACGATCGCCGAACCAAAGACGGCACGGCGGGACAAATCAGAGGGTGTTGTCACAAACAGGACTTTCAAGACGACGCAGGTCGCAGCCTAGCAGGTATCAGACCCAAGCATAGCCACGTAATCACGTCGCTGCGGGAAAATCGACACGCAATTATTGCCGCCAAACCGTGAATAGGGGCGCGGCGGGATGGCTCTAAAAATCGACGGCGATGCCGCCCTTTTCCCAATCGCCATAACGGACCGGGTCGGGGCCTTTGCGGCCGCCAAATTCCGGAGCGACTTCGGCGGGCCTGGGCGCGGTTTCCGGCTTGGCGTCCGGGGTCGTCGCATCGGGTTTGAGATCGTCGGTCATGCTGGCGTTTCCGATATCGGCGCGGCTGCGCTACGAGGCGGCAATTAGGCGCGCCGACGGGCGGGCGATAGAGGGAGCGGCAAATTGGCCGAAAGTTTCGAACATCGGGTTATAGCTTTGACCGGCAGCAGCACATTGGGAGGCGGAGATCGCTAGAACCGAAACGCCCAGGCCCGAGCAGGCGACGGCAGGCGTGCCGGCGCGGCGCGGCGCGCTGCGGCTGTTGATGGCGGTGCTGGGGCGCGGCACGCCGCTGGAACTGGCGATCGAATCGAGCCTCGATGGCATCCCGATGGCCAATGATCGCGCGCTGGCGCGGCACCTGGCCTCGACGGTGCTGCGCTGGTTGCCCGATCTTGATGCGCTGATCGATTCGGCGACGCCCAAGCCGCTTCCCGATGACGCCCGCGCCCGCCATGTGCTGCGCATCGCGCTGGCGGGGTGGTTGAAGCTCGGCACGCCGCCGCACGCCGTGGTGGCGACAGCGCTGCCCTTGGTCGAGGGCGGTCCGCGGCGGCTGGTGCATGGCGTGCTCGGCAATCTCATTCGCAAGGAAGCCACCTTGCCCGACGCGCCGCATTTGCCCGACCTGTTCGCCATCCGCTGGGCGATGGACTGGGGCGCGGAAATCGTCGACGCCGCGGCGCGTTCGCTCGCCGAGGAACCCGCCACCGACCTGACGCTGCGCGACGCCGGCGAAACCGCGCTTTGGGCCGAGGCGCTGGGCGGTGTCAGCCTGATCCCCGGCCATGTTCGCGTCCGCCGCAAGGGGCCGCTGACCGAATGGCCGGGCTTTGATGAAGGCGCCTGGTGGGTGCAGGATCTGGCGGCATCGCTGCCGGTGCGGTTGCTGGGCGCGCAGCCCGGCGAACGCGTCCTCGACCTGTGCGCGGCGCCGGGCGGCAAGACGCTGCAACTGGCGGCGCTGGGCGCCGATGTCGTCGCGGTCGATGTGGCGGATACGCGGCTGGAACGGGTGCGCGAGAATCTGGCTCGGATCGGGCTGAGCGCCGAACTGGTGGTCGGCGACGCCTTGCGCTGGGAGCCGAAGGAGAAATTCGACCGCATCCTGCTCGATGCGCCGTGCTCGGCGACGGGGATCTTTCGTCGTCATCCCGATGTGCTGCATCTGAAGGGCGCGCGCGACCTGACGCCGTTGACGCTGTTGCAGGCGGCGCTGCTGCGGCGCGCGGCGACCTGGCTCAAGCCCGGCGGGACGCTGGTCTACGCCACCTGTTCGCTCGACCCGCGCGAGGGCGAGCGCATCGCCGAACGCATCGTCGCCGGGCTGACGCGGTCACCCCTCGAAGCCAGCGAGCTGCCGGCGGGATTGGCGCCGACCGGCGAGGGCTGGCTGCGGACGTTGCCGGGCCAACTCGAATCCGACGGCGGGCTCGATGGCTTCTTCATCGCGCGTTTTCGTAAGCTCTAATCGATGAGAACACAATTGAGTTATGTAATTTTTGTCAGAGTCTTGGACGCTTAATGCGTATAAAGTTGAAAGATTGGCAGGAAATC
>JANNJH010000514.1:0-1047 GCA_031405775.1 Sphingomonadales bacterium
GATTTACGACCGGCTGTCGTCTGATCAAAGCGAATTGGTCGCCAAGCTTGGCGAGCAGCTGGACGCTCTTGAACGCAAGATCGACGGCCTTGAATCTGGAGTTGGAGTGAACAATGAAAGCTTGTGCGAACTGCTTGAGCGGAGCCGCCTCGATCGCGAGGCGGCGGACACCCGTTGGGCAGCGTTGTCGCGGCCTTCATCGAGCGACGGTTGGGCGCTTATATTGGTGGGAGCCATAGGGCTGGCTTTGGGTGGCCTGCTATTCTAGCGCTCGTTCGCAGGTGGAGCTTCCACTATTGCCTGATGCCAATGGCGCCGCTTTTTCTGGTGTTTCAGAACCAAACCGCCTAAGCATCGTGCATCTGCGACAGCCCGTTGAAAGTATAGAAAAAACCAATGGATTCCGTAACTTCGCCGCCCGCAGCGGGCGCACCCGACATCCAACCGATCTCGATCGTCACCGAGATGCGGACTTCGTTCCTCGATTATGCCATGTCGGTTATCGTCGCCCGCGCGCTTCCCGATGTGCGCGACGGGCTGAAGCCGGTTCACCGCCGCATCCTGTGGGGCGCCCACGAAAGCGGCTTCACCGCCGGCAAGCCGTATCGCAAATCGGCGCGTATCGTCGGTGACGTCATGCGTAAATACCACCCGCATGGCGACAGCTCGATCTATGACGCGCTGGCGCGGATGACGCAGGATTGGTCGCTGCGGCTGCCATTGATCGACGGCCAGGGCAATTTCGGATCGATGGATCCCGATGCCCCCGCCGCCATGCGCTACACCGAAGCCCGGCTGGCCAAGACCGCCGAAGCGTTGCTGGCGGATATCGACAAGGACACCGTCAACTTCCAGGCCAATTACGACGGTTCGGAACATGAACCCGTCGTGCTGCCGGCGCGGTTCCCCAACCTTTTGGTCAATGGCGCCTCGGGCATCGCCGTCGGCATGGCGACCAACATCCCGCCGCACAATCTTGGCGAAGTCATCGACGCGGTGCGCGCCTGGCTCGATGACCAGACGATCAGCGTCGAAGACTTGATGAAG
>JANNJH010000515.1:0-1139 GCA_031405775.1 Sphingomonadales bacterium
GCGCCGCCTTCACCATGCCGCCGGCCTTGCCCATATCGAGCTGGCCCGCAAACCGCGTCTTCAACGCGCCCATGACGCGGCCCATGTCCTTGGCGCTGCTGGCGCCGAGTTCGGCGACGAGCGCCGCGACCGCCGCCTGTGCCTCGGCCTCGCTCATCTGTGTGGGCAGAAAGCTTTCGATCACCGCGACTTCGGCGGCTTCGGCGGCGGCGAGTTCGGGGCGGTTGCCGCGCGTGAACATCTCGATCGATTCGCGACGCTGCTTGATCATCTTTGCCAGCACATCGGCGACCATGGCATCGTCGCTGGCGGGCGCCGTGCCGACCCTGAGTTCGATGTCCTTGTTCTTGATCGCGCTCGAAACCATGCGCAAGGTCGCGGTGCGGACGCTGTCGTGCGCCTTCATCGATGCAATGGTGGCAGCCTTGATGTCGTCGCGTATCATGTCAGGTCCTGATGTGTGGGATTTGCGCGCGCATGATAGCGGGCGCAGCGCACAAAGAATAGATTGACGGCGCGGGGCCTGCACCCTAGTTCGCCATGCGTTTGGCGGTCAGCCAACACCCTTGCCGCCAAAATCCAAAGGAGCCTTGAATGGCCGACGCCGCCGCGCACGCTCAACCGACCGGCGCGACGGGCGTTCTCGTACTGGCCGATGGCACTTTGGTCTGGGGCAGGGGCTGCGGCGCGCAAGGCTCGGCGGTCGGCGAAGTCTGTTTCAACACCGCGATGACCGGCTATCAGGAAGTGATGACCGACCCAAGCTACGCCGGCCAGATCGTCACCTTCACCTTTCCGCACATCGGCAATGTCGGCGCCAATGCCGAGGATATCGAAGCGACCAACCCGCACGCGCTCGGCTGCATCGTCGCCGCGGATATTTCGGAGGCCGCGAACTTCCGCGCTGCCGCGCGCTTCGACGATTGGCTCGCGAGCTGGGGGCGCATCGGGCTGTCGGGGGTCGATACGCGCGCCTTGACGCGTCGCATACGCGTTGTAGGCGCACCCAATGCGGTGATCGCACATAGCGCGGGCGGTGTGTTCGATATTCCGGCGCTGCTGGCGCGCGCGCAGGCGTGGCCGGGGCTGGAGGGCATGGACCTCGCGCGCGAAGTCTCCGCCACGCAAAGCTATGGCTG
>JANNJH010000516.1:0-1175 GCA_031405775.1 Sphingomonadales bacterium
CGTCAACATGCCGCTCTTTCACATCGGCGGCATCGGCTATGGCATGATGGCGCTCAGCCAGGGCGGCCATACCGTGCTGTTGCAACAGGCCGATCCGCCATCGGTGATCGACACGATCGCGCGCCACCACGTCACCCACGCGTTTTTCGTGCCGACCGTCATTCAACGGCTGGTCGATCATGCCGAGGCCACCGGCATCGCCGCACCGCACCTGCAACGCATCATCTATGGCGCCGCGCCCATCGGCGAAGGCCTGCTGCGCCGCGCCATCGCCACCTTTGGCTGCGGCTTCAACCACGCCTATGGCATGACCGAGACGTCGGGCACGGTGATTACCCTGGCGCCGCACGACCATGATCCCGATGGCCCCCATGCCGCGCGCCTGCGGTCGTGCGGCAAGCCCTTGCCCTGGGTCGAACTGGCGCTGGTCGATCCCGCCACCGGCGCCGAAGTGCCGACCGGCGAAGTCGGAGAAATCCGCGTTCGCTCGGGCATGATCATGCGCGGTTACTGGAACAAGCCCGCCGAAACCGCCGCGGCTATCACCGCCGATGGCTGGCTGTGCACCGGCGACGCAGCGTTCCGCGATGCCGACGGCTTTATCTATATCCACGATCGCTACAAGGACATGATCGTCTCGGGGGGCGAAAACATCTACCCGACCGAGCTTGAGAATGTCCTCGCCGACCACCCCGGCGTCTCCGAAGTCGCGGTGATCGGCGTGGAGCATCCCAAATGGGGAGAAACCCCGCGCGCCTATGTCGTGCCGCGACCCGGCGCGGTGCCGTCGCAGGCCGAGCTGATCGCCTTCACGCGCGACCGCCTCGCGCATTACAAATGCCCGACATCGGTGGTGTTCGTCGACGCGCTGCCGCGCAACGCCTCGGGCAAGATCATGAAGCGCGACCTGCGCGATCTCGATCGCCAACGCGCGCAAGGACCATCGGCATGACCGGAACCATCAGCGCTTCGGCGCGGCTGCTGCGCGGCTTTGCCACCGATTTCCTGACGTCGCACGACGTCAGCGCGGTGCCGATCATCATGGACCCGGCCTATGCCCTGTCGATCGGCGGCTTCCTGCTCGACGGCCGCGATGACATCTATTTGCCCGCCACCGCGGCGCAGCTCGCACTCTTCCGCGGTCTGTGCGTCACCGTCCATGACGTGGTGCTGGG
>JANNJH010000517.1:0-9985 GCA_031405775.1 Sphingomonadales bacterium
CGCGTCGGGCGATCAGCGACGCCAAGCCGGTACTGGGTATTTGCCGTGGCATCCAGCTGCTGAATGTCGCGCTGGGCCTCGCCGTCGTCCTCTCCCTCACCCTCCCACGCCCAAGGGGGCGCGGGCCCCTCCCTCTCCCCAAGTGAGAGAGGGGTGATATGAGCGACCGTCTTTCCACCCGCTTTGCCGCTTGCGCCGCCGAGGGCCGCGCCGCGCTGGTGACGTTCGTTACCGCCGGCGATCCCGACATGACGACGTCGGTCGAAGTGCTGCGCGCGCTGGTCGCCGCCGGTGCCGATATCGTCGAATTGGGGATGCCGTTCACCGATCCGATGGCCGATGGCCCCGCCATCCAGGCCGGCAATCTGCGCAGCCTTGGCAGTGGCACGAAACTTCGCGACGTGCTTGCGATGGTCGCCGATTATCGCCGCGAGGATGATGCGACGCCGCTGATCCTGATGGGCTATTTCAACCCGATCCTGCGCTATGGCTGCGCGCGCTTTGCCGCCGATGCGCGCGCCGCCGGGCTCGATGGCACCATCGTCGTCGACCTGCCGCCCGAGGAAGCCGACGAACTTGTGCCGGACCTGGCGGCGCATGGCCTGCATTTGATCCGGCTGGCGACGCCGACCACCGATGCGGCGCGACTGCCCAAGGTGCTCGATGGCGCTTCGGGGTTCCTCTATTATGTCGCGGTGGCCGGCGTCACCGGCGCCAATGCCGCGACGGCGAGCGATGTCGCAGCGGCAGTGGCGCGGTTGAAGCGATCGACCGACCTGCCGATCGCGGTCGGTTTCGGCGTCCGCACCCCCGAACAGGCGGCGGCGATCGCGGTTCATGCCGATGCCGTTGTCGTTGGATCGGCGATCGTCGAGACCATCGGCGCGGCGGCGGCGGAGCGCGCCAATGACATTCCGGCGCGCGTCGGGGCGCTGGTCGCCGGGCTTGCGGCGGCGGTTCGCGGCGCGCGCCATAGGAGACCCGCGCGCGCAGCGCGCAACGAGGAAAGCGCCGCATGACCTGGCTCACCCGCACCCGCCAGCAGCTGACCGGCTTCCTCAATCGCCGCGAGACACCCGACAATCTGTGGACCAAGTGCCGCGATTGCGGGACGATGGTCCATACCAAGGAATTCACCGAGAATCTGTCGGTCTGCCCGCGCTGCGACCATCATGAACGCATCGGCCCCCGGCTACGTTTCGCGCAGATTTTCGACGGCGAATTCGCCAATGTCGCGGTGCCCAGGGTTGTCGAGGACCCGCTGAAGTTCCGCGACCAGAAACGCTATGTCGACCGGCTGCGCGCCGCCAAGACCGCCACCGGCGATCCCGAGGCGATGCTCGTCGGCGACGGAACGATCGGCGGCGTCCGCGCCATCGTCGCTGTTCAGAATTTCGCCTTCATGGGCGGGTCGATGGGGCTGGGCGTCGGCGAGGCGTTCCTTTCGGGCGCCCGCGCGGCGGTGGCGGCGCAGCTGCCGTTCGTGGTGTTCACGGCGGCCGGCGGCGCGCGCATGCAGGAGGGCATCCTCAGCCTGATGCAGATGCCGCGCACCACCGTCGGCATCGCCGAATTGAAGGACGCGCGGCTGCCCTATGTCGTCGTGCTGACCGATCCGACGACCGGCGGCGTCACCGCCAGCTATGCCATGCTTGGGGATATCCAGATCGCCGAACCCAAGGCGCTGATCGGCTTTGCTGGCCAGCGAGTGATCGAGCAGACCATCCGTGAAAAGCTTCCCGAAGGCTTTCAGCGCGCCGAATATCTGCTGGCGCACGGCATGCTCGACATGGTCGTCCATCGCAGTGAATTGAAGGACACGCTGGCCCGGCTGCTTGGCCTGCTGATGGCCAGGCGGATCCCCGAACCGGTGTGATGGATCGCGATATGAAACCAGGGGCGAGGGCCGGGATGGAAAGAGCGCGGTCGGATAACGCCGTGCTCGACGCGTTATTGCAGGCGGCCTATGCGCTGCATCCGGTCGAGATCGACCTGTCGCTCGAACGGCTGCAACGGCTGTTGTCGCGGCTCGGCAATCCGCACCGCAAGCTGCCGCCGGTGGTCCATGTCGCCGGCACCAACGGCAAGGGTTCGACAGTGGCGTTCCTGCGCGCCTGCCTCGAAGCGGCGGGCCAGCGGGTGCACGTCTATACGTCGCCGCACCTGATCCGCTTCAACGAGCGTATCCGCGTCGCCGGACAGGTCATCGACGACGAGGCGCTGGCCGAATTGCTGCGCGAGATCCTCGCCAGGAACAGCGGCCAGCCGATCACCTTTTTCGAGCTGACGACGGCGCTGGCGTTTTTGGCCTTCGCCCGCGAGCCGGCCGATGCCTGTGTCATCGAAGTCGGGCTGGGCGGGCGGATGGACGCGACCAATGTCATCGAGGCGCCGCTGGTCACCGGCATCGCGCAACTCGGGCTCGATCACCAGCAATGGCTGGGGCCGACGATCCTCGACATCGCGCGCGAAAAGGCCGGGATCGCCAAAAAGGGCGTGCCGATGGTGATTTCGCGCTATCCCCAGGCGGTGACGGCGCGGATTGCCGAAGTCGCGGGTGTGGCGGGCGCGGCGGCGCTGCACATCCGCGGCGATGACTGGGACGCGGCGGTCTATGAAGGCGCGCTGCATTACCGCGATGCGGCGGGGCGGATCACGCTGCCGCTGCCGCGGTTGGCCGGGGCGCACCAGCTCGACAATGCCGCGCTGGCGGTGGCGATGCTGCGCGCGCAGGATTTGCTGGCGGTTCCCGAAGCCGCGCTGCGTGCCGGCATGGGCTGGGCGGAATGGCCGGCGCGGTTGCAAAAGCTCGAGCCGGGGCCGTTGGCGGCGAAACTGCCGGCCGGCAGCGAGTTGTGGATCGATGGCGGCCACAACCCAGCGGCGGCGCGCGCCATCGCCGCCTGGTTCAGCGGCGCATTGCTGGCGGACCGGCCTTTTTATGTGGTCCTCGGGATGCTTGCCGCCAAGGATGCCGGGGGGTTCCTCAAGCCTTTTGCCGGCAATGCCACCGCGGTTTACGCCGTGCCGATCGCGGGCCATGCCCATCATGCGCCCGACGACCTTGCCCGGGTTGCCCGCGAAAGCGGGATTCCGGGGCAGGCCAGCACCGATGTGGCGTCGGCGCTGGTCGAGATCGCGCGCGGCGCCGATCGCGCCCGGCCGCCGGTGGTGCTGGTGACGGGGTCGCTGTATCTTGCCGGCGAAACGCTGGCGGAGAATGGCCAGTCGGCGGGGTAGTGACCCTCTCGCTTGAGGGGAGAGGCGAGAGACGGCGCCCTTGCGGTGGAGGTCGCATCCGCTCTGGCGGTGGCCCGGGTGAGGGTGTTCGCTATCGTCGAAGCAGGACGACCACCCTCACCCGCCGCGCCAAGAGGCGCGAGTCGCCTCTCCCCTCAAGGGAGAGGGGCAGGAAGGTCGTTACTTGCGCGTCAGGCCGGTCCAATAGCCGGCGAAGGCCCAAAGGTCGGCGATTTCCTCGATCTGCTTCGATGTCGGCTTGCCGCTGCCGTGCCCGGCGCGGGTTTCGATGCGGATCAGGTGCGGCTTGTCGCCGATCGACGCGGCCTGCAACGCCGCCGTATATTTGAAGCTGTGACCCGGAACGACACGATCGTCGGTATCGGCCGTCGTCACCATGATGGCCGGATAATCCTTGCCCGGACGGACGTTGTGATAGGGCGAATAGCCCAACAGATTGCGGAATTGCGCTTCGTCCGCCGGGTCGCCGTAATCGTCGGTCCAGGTGCGGCCTTCGGTGAACAGCGGAAAGCGCAGCATGTCCATGACGCCGACGGCGGGCAGCGCTGCTGCAAACAGCTCGGGGCGCTGGTTGACGACGGCGCCGACGAGCAGCCCGCCGTTGCTGCCGCCCTGGATGGCGAGGCCGTGCCTGGGGGTGGTGCCCGAGGCGATCAGAAATTGGGCCGCCGCGATGAAATCATCAAAGACATTCTGCTTGTTCAGCCGGCGCCCGGCTGCGTGCCATTGCGCGCCATATTCGCCGCCGCCGCGCAAATTCGCCTCGACATAAACGCCGCCCATTTCCATCCACGCCAGCGCGTCGACCTGGAAGGCCGGCAGGATGTTGATGTTGAAGCCGCCATAGGCATAAAGCAGCGTCGGCGCGCCCTTCGACAGGTCGAGGCCGCGTTTGTGCGACACGAACATCGGAACCCTGGTGCCGTCCTTCGACGTCACGAAAACCTGGGTGACCTGATACGCCGCCGGGTCGAAGGCGACCTTGGGGGCGCTGAACACGATGCTGGTGTTGGTGGCGGCGTCATAGCGATACAGCGTCGTCGGCGCGTTATAGCTGGTGAAGGCGTAAAAGCTTGTCGTCGTGCCGGGGACGGCGTCGAAGCCGACCGCCGTGCCAAGGCCGGGCAGCGCGACGACGCCATCGGGCTTGCCGTCGAGGCTGTAGCGGCGGACTTCGGTGCGGGCGTCCTTGAGCGCGCTGACCAGCAGGCGGTCGCCGATGACATGGGCGCCGGTCAGCGTGTCGTTGCCCTGTGCAATGATTTCGCGCGGGCCTGAGCCGGAGCCTGAGCCTGAGCCGGGCGCGTCGAAGGCGATGAGGCGATAGCGCGGCGCCCCGGCATTGGTGACGAAATACAGCGTCGTGCCGACCGCCCCGGCAAAGCGCCAGTCGTGCTTGCGTTCGGGCACGAGGGTGACAAGCGGCGATCCCGCCACCGACAAGTCCTGGACACGGATTTCATAGCTGTCGTCGGAGCCGGTGCTCGATCGGATGACCAGCCAGCGGCCATCGTCACTGGTTTCGGCGCTGTTGTAATAGCCGCGATTGTCGGGCGAGGCGTAAACCAGCGTGTCGGCGCTTTGCTGTGTACCGATGCGGTGGAACCAGACGCTGTGATCGAGGACGGCGGAGACGAAATCCTTGCCCTTGGGGTTTTCGGGATGGCGCGAATAGAAAAAGCCGCTGCCATCGGCATTCCAGGCGATGCCGGAAAATTTCACCCAGTCGAGCGAGTCGGCGAGCGTCTTGCCGGTGGCGACATCGAGCAGCTTGATGATGCGCCAGTCGCTGCCGCTGTCCTGGACGCCATAGGCGACATATTTGCCGTCTTGCGACGGCACCCATTCGGCGAGCGCGGTGGTGCCGTCCTTGGTCCAGAAATTGGGGTCGATGAGGATTCGCAGGCCGGCGTCGCCATCCTCGACCAGCAGCACCGACTGGTTCTGCAGGCCCGAATTGCGGCGATAGAAGATGCGCCCACCGCGCGACACCGGCAGCGCGATGCGTTCATAATCGAACAGCACCGTCAGCCGCGCCTTGATGGCGTCGCGGCCCGGCAAGGTCGCCAGATAGGCCTGTGTCACGACATTCTGTTCGGTCACCCAGTCGGCGACGGGCTTTTGCGTGCGCACATCGCCTTCGAGCCAGCGATACGGGTCCGCCACGGTGACGCCAAAGCTGGTGTCGGCCTGGGGGCCGGTGGCGGTGACGGGATAGGCGATTGGCGCGGCGACGGTCATGGTGGCAACATTCATGATTGGGAGACTGGCAAGCAACAGCATCAGCGACGGGTTGATGGACATGAGGCTCCGGACGACAAGGGTTCCGGGCAAGATGGCGTGTCGGGGGCCGCCGCGCCAGCCCCCGCCGAGCGCTTTCCCGGCACGCGAAACGAAAAAAAACATCGACGATTAACCTGTCGGAACTCGCCCCACATCCAAGCGTTAGGCGGACACCACCATAGTGGTGCCGGGAGGGTGACGAGGTGCGTAATTTTAAAATGCTCTTGTTCGCGACAGCGCTTGGCGCGGCCACGCTGGCGTCAGGTTCAGCGCAGGCGGCGATTAATCTCGGCGCTGCAAGTTCGATCCCGGGCAAAAATCTGCTGTACAATGATGGCACCCGGACGGCGACGACCGTGATGGGCCATGCCAACCAGAGCGGCACCCTATTGTCGTTCACGGCGGGCGGCGCGGCGACGGCGGCAAGCTTGGCCATTAGCGATAACATTGGCGGTCTTTTCCACTTCAACAACAACGCGCTCGGTTATGGTTCGAACTTCTTCGGTTTCCAGGGCGTCGACGGCCAGTCGATTGCCAATGTGGTGATCAGCGTCGCTGGTGGCGGCATCGAGGATATCCGCCAGGTGCGCGTTCTCCCGGTCGAAGGCGGACCAATTCCCGAGCCGGCGATATGGGCGTTGTTGACAATCGGTTTTGGCCTTGTCGGGGCCAGTGTGCGGCGGCGGCGCGCAATCGTGTCGGTCAACGACTGACCGGGTGGGCGTCGAGCCATCGGGAAAAAGCCTCGGGTTCGCTCGGGCCTTGCTTTCGCGTTGGCGGCTTTTCCATGCGGCTCCGCACCGGATATAAAGATAGCTTTATGCTTGCCCGGAGCGGCGCGCCCGCCTATGTCGCGGCCTTGCTTCAAAAGACAGGATTCTGCGCCGTGGCGACCAAACCCAAAACCGGTTTCACCGATTATGCCGTCGCCGATATCGGCCTTGCCGATTTTGGCCGCCGCGAAATCGCCATCGCTGAAACCGAAATGCCCGGCCTGATGGCGCTGCGCCGCGAATTCGGTGCGTCCAAGCCGTTGCGGGGCGCGCGCATCGCCGGATCGCTGCACATGACCATCCAGACGGCGGTGTTGATCGAAACCCTCGCCGATCTCGGTGCCGACATCCGCTGGGCGTCGTGCAACATCTTCTCGACGCAGGACCATGCCGCCGCCGCCATCGCCGCGCGCGGCATCCCGGTGTTCGCGCACAAGGGCGAAACGCTGGCGGAATATTGGGATTTCGCCGACGCCATCTTCCAGTGGCCGAACGGTGAGACGGCCAACATGATTCTCGATGATGGCGGCGACGCGACGATGTACGTGCTGCTCGGCGCCGGGCTTGAGGCCGGCAAGGCGCTGCCGGAAGCCTCGAACGACGAGGAAATCGAGTTTTTCCGCACCATCAAGGAACGCGCCGCGCGCTCGCCGGGCTTTTTCACCAAAACCCGCGACGCCATCAAGGGCGTCAGCGAAGAAACCACCACCGGCGTCCATCGCCTGTACGAAATCGCCAAGCGCGGCGAATTGCCGTTCCCGGCGATCAACGTCAACGACAGCGTCACCAAGTCGAAGTTCGACAATCTTTACGGCTGCAAGGAATCGCTCGTCGACGGCATCAAGCGCGCCACCGACGTGATGATGGCCGGCAAGGTCGCCTGCGTCGCCGGCTTCGGTGATGTCGGCAAGGGTTCGGCCGCCTCGCTGCGTTCGCAGGGCGCCCGCGTCATCGTGACGGAAATCGATCCGATCTGCGCGTTGCAGGCGGCGATGGAAGGCTATCAGGTCCTGACCATGGAAGACGCGGCGCCGATCGCCGATATTTTCGTCACCGCCACCGGCAATTCCGACGTCATCACCCTCGATCACATGCGCGCCATGAAGGATCGCGCCATCGTCTGCAACATCGGGCACTTTGACAGCGAGATCCAGATCGCGGCGCTGTCGAACCTCAAATGGGAGGAAGTCAAGCCGCAGGTCGATGAAGTCATCTTCCCCGACGGCAAGCGTTTGATCGTCCTCGCCAAGGGCCGTTTGGTCAATCTGGCGTGCGGCACCGGCCATCCGTCGTTCGTGATGTCCGCCAGCTTCACCAACCAGGTGCTGGCGCAGATCGAAATCTGGCAGAACCCCGGCAAGTATGAAAACAAGGTTTACGTGCTTCCCAAGCACCTCGACGAGAAGGTCGCGGCGCTGCATCTCGACAAGCTGGGTGTCAAGCTGACCAAGCTGACGCCGGCCCAGTCGAAGTATCTCGGCATCGACGAAGCAGGCCCGTTCAAGCCCGAAGCCTATCGTTACTGAGTTGTGCCGCGCGCCGCGCCGCGATAGGCGGGGCGCGTGTCGAAATGCTCTGAAATGAACATCGCCAGCGAGGCCGGGATGGCCGCGCTGGCGTTTTCATTGGCACAGGTGCTGCGCGCCGGCGACATCATCGCCCTCCATGGCGATCTCGGCGCCGGCAAGACCAGCTTCGCCCGCGCCTTGATCGCGGCGTTGGGCTGGCGCGGCGAAGTGCCGTCGCCGACCTATACGCTGGTGCAAAGCTATGATCCGCCCGATGTACGTGTGCCGGTGTGGCATATCGATCTGTACCGGCTGGACGCGCCCGAGGACGCCGATGCGCTGGGGTTGTTCGAAACCGATGCGGCGCTGGTCATCGAATGGCCCGAGCGGCTGGGGGCGCGATTGCCCGCCGAGGCGCTGCGGTTGCACATTTCCGGCAGCGGCGATGATGTTCGGCGCTTGACTTGGGACGCGCCCAAGGCTTGGGAAGGCCGGTGGCCACCGCTCCTCCCAAAATGATTCCGCCCGCGACCGCGCCGGCCTTCCTTGCCCGCCATGGCTGGGGCGGCGCGCGGATCGCGCCGCTGGCCGGCGACGCCTCGTTCCGGCGCTATTTCCGCGTGCACGGCGACAATGGCACCGCCGTGTTGATGGATGCGCCGCCGCAAATGGAAGATTCGCGGCCGTTTCTCGCCATCGGCCAACAGCTTCACGACATGGGGTTTTCGACGCCGCAGCCGCTGGCGGTCGATCTCGACGAGGGCCTGATCCTGCTGGAGGATTTCGGCGATGATCGCGTCGGGCCAGTGTTGGCGCGCGATCCGGGCCGCGAGACCAGGGTTTACGAAGCCGCCGTCGATATTCTCGCGGCGCTGCACGCCCATCCCGCCGGCGATGTGCCGCCCTATGCCGCGCCCGAACTGCTGCGCGAGGCGCGATTGTTCCCGGACTGGTATCTGCCCGCCGTCGGCGTCGCGGAAGGCTCGGGCTATGACGCGGCATGGGCGCCCTTGTGGCCAACCGTTCTCGCCGGGCCGCCGGTGCTGACGCTGCGCGACTATCACGCCGACAATCTGATGATCATCGACCGGCCCGGCCTGCGCGGCCTCGGGCTGCTCGATTTCCAGGACGCGCTGGCCGGGCATCCGGCCTATGACCTGGTGTCGCTGCTCCAGGATGTGCGGCGGGTGGTGTCTCCGGCGCTGGAGGCAGCGATGCTGGCGCGCTATTTCGCGGCGCGGCCTAAGGTCGATGCGGCGGCGTTCCGCACCGCCTATGATATTTTGGGAGCGCAGCGCAACATCAAGATCCTCGGGGTCTTTACCCGGCTGTATGTGCGCGACGGCAAGGCGAGTTATCCGGGTTTCCACCCGCGCTTGTGGGAATTGGTGACGCGCAACCTGCAAAGCCCGGCGCTCGCCCCGGTGGCCGACTGGTTCGCCGCCAACGTCCCCGCCGAGGCCCGAAATGGCGTGAAGGTGGCGGCATGACGAATGGCGCACCGCTGTCGATCCGGCCGCGCATCGACGTTGAAATGCCGGGCACCGCGATGGTGCTGGCGGCGGGGCTTGGCAAACGCATGCGGCCGTTGACGGCGACGCGGCCCAAGCCCTTGGTCGAAGTCGCGGGGCGCACGCTGCTCGATCGCGCCCTCGACCGGGTCGAGGCTTCGGGCATCGGCACGGCGGTGGTCAACGCGCATTATTTCGCCGACCAGATCGAGGCGGCGGTGGCGGCGCGGCCGGGTGCGCTCCAGATCAAGGTATCCGACGAACGCGCGCAACTGCTCGAAACCGGCGGCGGCGTCACCAAGGCGCTGCCGATGATCGATTCGGACCCGTTCTTCGTCATCAACGCCGACAATATGTGGATCGATGGCTCGGCCGACACGCTGCGGCTGCTGGCGCAGCGCTGGGATGCGGGCACGATGGACGCGCTGTTGCTGCTGGTGCCGCTGGCGCGCGCCGCCGGTTACGAAGGCCGCGGCGATTTCCACCTCGATCCGGTCGGCGTCGTGCGGCCGCGCGGCGAGGTGCGGCTGGCGCCGTTCGTGTTTTCCGGAATCCAGCTGATCTCCAAAACGCTGTTCGAAGGCGAAAAGCCCGAGCCGTTTTCGATGTGGCGGGCGTGGAACAAGGCGCTGGCCGGCGAACGCCTGTA
>JANNJH010000518.1:0-3172 GCA_031405775.1 Sphingomonadales bacterium
CAAGGTCAGCCGCAGTTATCGCGACGTGGTGGCGCGCTTCCTCTGACGGCAGCGACGCGACCGAGTCTGGCGCTCGTTGCTGAACGCCAGCTAACATGGCTGTCACAATTCATTCAGAGGCTTGCAGGCATATTCCGATCACGCCCGACGAAGGGCGCGGTGAGGAGAGTATCATGCGTAAAGTGTGGCTGGCCGGGCTTGCCGGTATATTGATCGCGGGCCCTGTGCTCGCCAGTGAACAGCGGGATTACCAGGGCGACCGCCGTGAATGGCAGGGTGGCCGCGACGATCGCGGTGACCATCGCCGGGATTTCGATCGCGATCGCCGCGATGATCGTCATGACAATGATCGCCGCCACTATGATCGCCGCGACCATTATCGTCACGGCAACGACTGGCGTCACGGCAACGACTGGCGCCACGAAGCCAGCCGTGGCAGTGACTGGCGTTGGAACGGCCCGCGCTATCGCGGCCCGGTGTATGCCTACCCCCGCGGCTATGGCTACCGGCAATGGGGCATCGGCCATCGCTTGCCGCCAGCCTATTTCGGCAACCGCTACTGGATCGGCGATCCGGGCTATTACCGCCTGCCGCCGGCCTATTACGGCACGCGCTGGATCCGCGTCGGCGGCGATGCGCTGCTGATCGACGTCCGCAACGGCGTCGTCATCCGCGCCGTTCGCGGCCTGTACTGGTAATTCAGGCAGGGACCGCCGTCGCGAAGTAATCGACCGAAACGTCCGGGCCGAGGCTAAAGCCCTTGCCCGGACGCCAGGTCAGCCCTTGCGTTGCGATGACCCGCAGCCCGGCATTGACCAGCGCTTCCGAAAGCTCCGCCGGCGTCATGAAGCGCTGCCAGTCATGGGTGCCGCGCGGAATGCTGCGCATGACGATCTCGGCGGCGCCGATCAACACCGCCCAGGATGCCGGGGTGCGATTCGGCGTCGACAGCACCACCAGCCCGCCCGGGGCGACCAGCGCCGCCAGCCCGGCGAAGAAACTGTCGCGGTCGGCGACATGCTCGACCACCTCCAGGCAAATGACGATGTCGAAGCGCGCGCCGGTTGCGGCCAGCGCCTCGACCGACGTGGCGCGATAATCGATCCGCAAGCCGCCTGCCGCCGCATGGGCCGCCGCCGCGGCGATATTCTCCGGCGCCGCGTCGATTCCCGTCGCGCGCGCCCCCATCCGCGCCAGCGGTTCGGTCATCAGCCCGGCGCCGCAGCCGATATCGAGCGCCGACAGCCCGTCCAGGGGCCGGCGGCTGCGCCGATCGCGGCCAAAATGCACCGTCGCGGCATCGCGGATCAGCGTGCTGCGCAGCGGCGTGATCTTGTGCAGCATGGCCGACGAACCACGCGGGTTCCACCAGTCATCGGCAAGCTTGCCGAAAAAGGCCGCTTCGTCAGGCGAAATGCTCGGGGCTTGCGCGCTGGCCATGGACATCCTCATGCGCCCCGAACACCGGCTTGCTTGCCAAGGGGGGCAGGCATTCCTATCAGACGCGGACATTCGTGCAACGCGCGTCGCCGGCTCCGCTTGCCGCGATGATTTTGAAGACGAGGACAAGCCGCAGACCATGGCCCGTATCGTGATGAAATTCGGCGGGACGTCGATGGCCGGCACCGAGCGTATCCGCGCTGTCGCGGCGCGGGTGAAACGCGAGGTCGACGCCGGCAATGAAGTCGCCGTCGTGGTTTCCGCCATGGCCGGCGAGACCGACCGGCTGGTCGGATTCTGCCGCGAAGCCTCGCCGCTCGCCGATCCGCGCGAATTCGATGTCGTGGTGGCGGCGGGCGAGCAGGTCACCGCCGGGTTGCTGGCGATCGCGCTGCAGGCGGCGGGCGTGGCGGCGCGCTCGTGGCTCGGCTGGCAATTGCCGGTCCACACATCGGATGCGCACGGCACGGCGCGGATCGAGGCCATCGCCACCAAGGCCTTGCTGGCGGCGATGGCCCTGGGCGAAGTCGCGGTGGTGCCGGGTTTCCAGGGGTTGACCGACGATAATCGCATCACGACGCTGGGGCGCGGCGGGTCCGACACCTCGGCGGTGGCGCTGGCGGCGGCGTTGAAGGCCGATCGTTGCGATATCTATACCGATGTCGATGGCGTTTATACCACCGATCCGCGTATCGTGCCGCGAGCGAGGAAGCTCGAACGCATCACCTATGAGGAAATGCTCGAACTGGCATCGGTCGGCGCCAAGGTGTTGCAGACCCGCTCGGTCGAGCTGGCGATGAAGGAAAAAGTCCGGGTCCAGGTGTTGTCGAGCTTTTCCGACGCGCCTGGAACGCTGGTCGTCGATGAGGATGAAGACATGGAACGCGAACTGATCGCCGGCGTCGCTTATGACCGCAACGAAGCCAAGGTGACGCTGGTCGGCGTCCCCGATCGCCCCGGCGTGGTGGCGGCGATCTTCGGGCCATTGGCCGACGCCAACGTCAACGTCGACATGATCGTCCAGAACGTCGCCAAGGGCGAAGGCACCACCGACGTCACCTTCACCGTGCCGCGGACGCAACTGCCGTTGTCATTGGATGTGCTCGCCAGGGCGCACGGCCAGATCGGCCATGCGCAGGTGCTGTCGGATGCTGCGGTCGCCAAGGTCTCGGTGGTCGGCGTCGGCATGCGAAGCCACGCCGGGGTCGCGGCGACGATGTTCCGGGCGCTCGCCGATCGCGGCATCAATATCCAGGCGATCACCACGTCGGAAATCAAGGTCAGCGTGCTGATCGCCGAGGAATATGTCGAACTGGCGGTGCGCGTCCTGCATACGGCCTATGGGCTCGATGCCGAGGAAGCAGCGTGACGCGCCTCGACCAACTCTCCGCGCCGCTTCTCGATGCGCTCTCCGCGCGGGGCCGCGAATTTCTCGGCACACGCCACGCCATCATGGCCGGTGCCATGACCTGGGTGTCCGAACGCCACCTCGTCAGCGCGATTTCCAACGCCGGCGGCTTCGGCGTGATTGCCTGCGGGTCGATGACGCCGGCGCTGCTCGATGCCGAGATCACGGCGACGCGGGCGTTGACCGACAAGCCGTTCGGGGTGAACCTCATCACGCTTCACCCGGCGATGCTGGAGCTCATCGCCATCTGCGCGAAGCATCGTGTCAGCCACATCGTCCTCGCCGGTTCTGACCGGGACATTGGCGAATTATGATCTCGCGGTG
>JANNJH010000519.1:0-1749 GCA_031405775.1 Sphingomonadales bacterium
CCAATTGTTTGGGCGAAGAGGGCAAAGGCTTCATTTATTTGATGAGCGAACTTCCGCAAGAACGCCTGTCGATCGCTGTGTCGGCTATGGCGTCATCGCAAAAAGCGTTCGATGAAACCGTGGCATTTGCGCGCGATCGAATTGTCTTCGGCAAGCCGTTGCTGGACTTTCAGAACACCCGCTTTGTGCTCGCTGACATCAAATCCAAGCTGCAGGTTGGCTGGGCGCATCTCGACTGGGCGATCGCCCGCCATGTGCGGGGCGAACTGACCGTGCAGGAGGCCGCCGCGTCGAAGCTTTGGCACACCGAGACGCAGTGGATGATCTGCGACGCGGCGCTGCAGCTCCACGGCGGCGCCGGGTATATGAACGAGTATCCGATCGCGCGAATCTGGCGCGATGCCCGAGTGCGGCGCATCTATGGCGGCACCTCGGAAATCATGAAGGAATTGATCGGCCGGGGACTTTAGAGTCTCCTGGCAGTCGGGCGGCACCGGGCCGGTGCCGACTCCCCTTGACTGCAAGAGACTTTAGCCGGCGGGATCAGAAGAGCAGCACCGGCTTGATTGCCGCACCCGACTCCGACGCGCGGGCGGCCTCGTTGATCTGGTCGAACGAAAAAGTCTTGATCAGCCGGTCAAAGGGAAACTTGCCGGCCTTGTACCATTCGATCATTTGCGGGATAAATGTCTGCGGATCGGCATCGCCTTCGGTTATGGCTTTCACCCCGACGCCGCGGATGAGCATGCTCATCAAACTGGCGGGCAGCATCGCTTCGGGCGGTGGCACGGCGATCAACCCCAGCATGCCGTTAGGCAACATGGTTTCGACCGCAATGCCGATGACCGCCGGGATGCCAGTCGTATCGATGGCGTTGTTGACGCCGCCGCCGCTCAGTTCCTTGATTGTCGCAAGAACGTCCGCAGTCTGTTTGGGGTCGATGACGTGCGTCGCGCCGAGTTCGAGCGCCAGTTTGCCGCGCTCCGCGTTGGGCTCGATGACGATCACCATGCCCGCATCGACCGCACGCGCGCCGAGCAGCGCGCTAAGTCCGACAGCACCGCCGCCGAAAATCGCCAGCGACTGGCCGGGCCTGGTGCCGATCGACAGCACCGCCGCCCCGGCTCCGGTCTGAATGCCGCAGCCCAGTGGCCCGAGCAGTTCGAGCGGCAGGTCCTTGTCGACCTTCACCGTGTTGCGTTGATGCGCGATGGCAAAACTGCCGAATGACGATTGCCCGAAGAAATTGCCATGGACGACGGCATCGCCCTGGCTGAGCGGCGAGCTGCCATCCTCGGGGCGTACCCCCGAAAAATTCTGCGCGAGGAAATTATAGCAATAGGCCGGCTGGGTATCCCGGCAACTGGGGCAGGCGGCGCAGCTGTTGAAGCTCAGGACGACATGGTCGCCCACCGCGAGCCCGGTGACGTCGGGACCGATGGCTTCGACCACCCCGGCACCCTCATGGCCAAGGACGATCGGCAGCGGCACAGGGAAGCCGTCATGCTATAATTAGCTAACAATATATAGGGACAAACCAAATGCCAATCACCCCGCAGGATTTTGTTAGTAAATGGAAGCGTGCAGATGCACGAGAACGCCAGTCGGTACAGGAACACTTTATTGACTTGTGTGCCTTCAAAATCTTCCTGTCCGAGGAATTCAGCCGTATATCCTTTCTCTTTATAGTCAACAAGGTGTCCTTCGAAATCTGCCTGCTGTTTCATCATCTTATATTCATCATTATTC
>JANNJH010000520.1:0-13516 GCA_031405775.1 Sphingomonadales bacterium
CGAGCCGAAACTTGATCGCGGCGACGGGATCCGGGGGGGCTATCGCGTGATGCGTGTCCTCGTAGGCCGCGACCAGGGTGGCGAGCACGTCGAGGCGATCGAAATCGGGCGTTCCCGGCCGCGCGTCCCAATGGCGCTCGATCTCCCGAAGCGCGGCCTGACCAAAGCGGCTAATGCTGTTTTCGATGCGATCGATGTTGCACAGGTCCGAGCCGAGGCCGAGGACGAAGACGCCGAGGGGGATGTTCACGCCGCTGTCGCAGCCCGCGCCGCGTCCATCGCCGCGCGCATCCGGGCGATGGCGGGGCCAAGGCCGGTGAAGACCGCTTCGCCGATGAGGAAATGCCCGATGTTGAGTTCGGCGATCTGCCGCAGGGCCGCGACCGGCCCGACATTGTCGAAGGTCAGGCCGTGGCCGGCGTGGATTTCGAGGCCGAGGCCGGCGCCATGTTCGGCGGCGTCCTGCAGCCGCGCCAGTTCGGCGGCAATCCCGGCTTCGGTCACGGCATGGCTGTACGGCCCGGTGTGGAGCTCGACGATCGGCGCTCCGAGCCGTGCCGCCGCCTCGATCTGGTGGATTTCGGGGGCGATGAACAGGCTGACGCGGATGCCGGCGCCGCGGAGCCGCGCCACGATCGGCGCCAGCACATTATGCTGCCCGGCGGCATCGAGCCCGCCTTCGGTGGTGCGTTCGGCGCGGCGTTCGGGAACGATGCAGGCGGCGTGCGGGCGGTGCGCCAGCGCGATGCCGAGCATTTCGTCGGTGGCGGCCATTTCGAGGTTCAAGGGCAGGCCGATGCTGCCGACCAGCCGGTCGAGGTCGTCGTCGGTGATGTGGCGGCGGTCTTCGCGCAAATGCGCGGTGATGCCATCGGCGCCGGCCTCGGCGGCCATCAGCGCGGCGCGGACCGGATCGGGGTGGAGCCCGCCGCGGGCGTTGCGGATGGTGGCGACGTGATCGATGTTGACGCCGAGACGCAGATGTCCGGTCATGCCGCCCTCGATGTTTGAGACGCGAGGCTCACACCCGGCGTTTTTGAAGACGCGAGGCTCACGCCCGCGAGCCAGGCTTCACCGCCGGAATCGCCGCCAGTTCGGGCGGCAGCGCGTCGGGGGCATGGGCAGGCACGTCGAGGCGGATCAGCGGCGTGAACGGCACGCCGAGATCAGCCTTGCCGTTCGAGCGGTCGACGAGCGCGGCGGCGTGGATGACCTCGCCGCCGGCGGCGTTGATCGCGGCGATGGCCTCGCGTGATGACAGCCCGGTGGTGATGACATCTTCCATCAGCAGCACCTTCTGGTCGGCCTCGAGCCGGAAACCTCGGCGCAGTTCGAAGGTGCCGGTCGGTCGTTCGACAAACATCGACAGCACGCCAAGCGCCCGGGCGAGTTCATGGCCGCAGATGATCCCGCCCATCGCCGGGGCGACGACGACGGAAATCTGCGCCTTTACGGCTGCCGGTATTTTTGCCGCCAGTGCTTTGGCCAGCCTTGCCGCGCGCGCCGGGTCCATGAGGACGCGGGCGCATTGCAGATAGCGTGGGCTGCGCAGCCCCGAGGACAGGATGAAATGTCCCTCGAGCAGCGCTTCGGCGGCGTGGAATTCGGCGAGGATTTCATCGTCGGTCATCAACGCGCCTTAGCACTGCCTTGCCGTTCGTCAAAAGCTGCGAATTGGCGCGGTCGCATGGCCTTTTCCGGCAACTTGCCGATCCGCACGCGCGCAAGCAGCGCAGATGGGCTAGAAATACGCCCTGAAGCGCGTTAAACTGTTCGCAGCAAAAGGATGCTCGGTGGCCTCAACATCAAGAAGCGCTCGGCCAATGTCATTCTCAATGTCGTCAACAACAAGTCATCGGAAGAATTCGTCGCCGAAGGCCAGTCGAAAAAATCCGATATCGGCTGGGCGGCTGGCGGTGGTATCTTCGCCGGCGGATTCCTTGGCGCCGGTGGTGCGAGCGGCTATGACAATACCGAAATGGGCCAGGTTATCGCGCTCGCCTATCTCGATGCCTATACGAGGCTGGTCACTGACCTGGGCGGCCTGACCGAAGCCGTTGCCGGGCCTCAGGCCGAAAAGGCCGTGGCAATGAAGAACGCCGGTCGAATGTTCACGGCCGCATCGCTCAAGAGCAAGGTTATGAAACCGCTTGATGCCGGGGCGATGCTGTATCCGACCGGCAAGAAACTCAACGGCCTGTGGGAAGTCGAAGACGAACTTGGCGCCAAGGGCTGGGTCAGCGAGATCGCAATCCAGGTGGCGCGCTGACCCCGATCTAGCCGCAGACCCGATCCACGGATACCACTGCTTTCACCGTGCGCAGGGCGGCGATGATGGTGGTCAAATGCTTCAGGTCCTCGACTTCGATGTCGATGACATCGGTGTGGAACTCGCGGTCGCGGTGTTTCAGCGCCAGATTGACGATGTTGGCGTTGTGCGCCGCCAGTGATGCCGCCAGCGATGCCAGCGATCCCGGCTGGTTGTGGACGACGACAGCCAGCCGCGCGACGGCGCCAGCGGTTTCCTGCCCCCATGACAATTCGAGCCATTCGCCGGCTTCATTGGCGAGGCTGGCGCAATCGATGGTGTGGACCTCGATCGGCTGGTCGGGGTGGCGGATGCCGACGATGCGATCGCCCGGAATCGGACGGCAGGCACCGAGTTCGAACGCCACGCCGGCGGTCAGGCCATGGATCGACACCGCTGCCGGGCCGGGCTTGCCGCGCTTGCGCCGCGGTTTCTGGCCGGCGGTCGATCCCGGCACCAGCGCCTCGGATACCTGCGCATCCGTAAGCAGGTTGCGCGCCATCGCCAGTTCGAGCGCGGCGCGATCATGGAGCTTTAGACGTCCCAGCGCCGGCCCCACCAGTTCATCGCCAAGATCGATCTTGAGCCGACGTGCCAGCGATTCCAGCAGCTTGCTACCCATCGCCTGGCTTTCGAGCAGGTTCTTCTGGCGGACATGGCGGCGGATCGCGGCGCGCGCCTTGGCCGAGGCGACAAAGCCTTCCCACGCCGGATCGGGTGCCTTGAGCTTCGATCGCAGTATCTCGACCTGGTCGCCGTTGACCAGCCGGGTGCGCAACGGCACCACCCGGCCATTGACCTTGGCGCCGACGCAGCTATCGCCGAGATCGGAATGGACGGCATAGGCGAAATCGACCGGTGTCGAATCCTTGGGCAATTGGTGGAGCGTGCCCTTGGGGGTGAAGACGAAAACCTGGTCCTGGAACATCGCCAGCCGGGCGTTTTCAAGCAACTCCTCAGGGGATGCCGCATCGTGGAGGACTTCGAGCAGGTCGTCGAGCCACGGATAGGCCTCGCGCGCCTCGGCGCCTTCGCCGCCCTGTTTATAGGCCCAGTGCGCCGCAAGGCCGAATTCGGCTTCCTCGTGCATCCGGCGGGTGCGGATCTGCACTTCGATGCGGCTGTTCTCGCTGTGCAGGACGGTGGTGTGGATGGATTTATAGCCGTTGCGCTTGGGCGTCGAGATGAAATCCTTGAAGCGCCCGATGACCATCGGCCAGCGGCCATGGACGACGCCGAGCGCGCGATAACATTCGCCTTCGTCATCGACGAGGATTCGAAACGCCATGACATCGGACAGCGATTCGAAAGTGGCCTGGCGGCCCTGCATCTTGCGCCAGATCGAATAGGGGCGTTTTTCGCGCCCCGTCACATCGGCGTCGATGCCCTTCTGGCTCAGCAGCAGCTTTATCCCCGAGGCGATTCGCGACACCGTGTCGCCGCCGCTGGTCCGCAGCGTGGCCAGCCGCGCGGTGATCGTCGCATGGGCATCGGGCTCGAGCTCGCGGAAAGCCAGCTCCTGCAACTCGTCCATGAAGCCGTACATGCCGATTCGCTCGGCAAGCGGCGCATAGATGTCCATCGTCTCGCGGGCGATGCGACGGCGCTTGTCGTCGGACTTGATGAAATGCAGCGTCCGCATGTTGTGGAGCCGGTCGGCGAGCTTGACCAGCAGCACGCGGATGTCGGTCGACATCGCCAGCAGGAACTTGCGCAAATTCTCGGCCTGGCGCTCGCTGTCGGTCTGCGCCTCGATGCGCGACAATTTGGTGACGCCGTCGACAAGGCGTCCGACGCTTGCCCCGAACAGGCGGTCGATCTGCTCCTGGGTGGCGACGGTGTCCTCGATGGTGTCGTGGAGGATGCCGGTGGCGATGGTCTCGTCGTCGAGCTTGAGATCGGTCAGGATGCCGGCGACTTCGATCGGATGGCTGAAATAGGGGTCGCCCGAGGCGCGGAGCTGGCTGCCATGCGCCTTCATCGAGAAGACATAGGCGCGATTCAGCAGATCCTCGTCCGCATCGGGATCATAGGCTTTGACGCGCTCGACGAGTTCATACTGGCGAAGCATGAAAAGATATTGATGCTTCGGGGAGGTGGGGGCAAGCGCTTACCGCTTCCGCAGGGGAGACAGGCCGCGGACTTGATCCGGGAGAGGGGGCGGGAGGTTACCAAACCAAGACAGAAAAAAGCGCGGGCAAAGCCCGCGCGTCGGACGGGTTCGGCGGGCGAAGGCCCCGCCGCCCCGCCGACCGGCAGACGCGCGAGTCCGCGCATTAGGAAATCGCTGCGCGATTTCCTAATGCGCGGCAGCGCTTACTCGTAATCCGGCCCCAAATTCTGGTTGCGCGGCGGTTGCGCCGCCGTGATCCGCAGCGCTTCGGCCGACGCCGACAGCGAGCCGATCGCATCCGGCGTATCGTCTTCGTTGGCGACAACGCGCTGCATCGAGGTGATCAGCGCTTCCTTCAAACTCGCCGGCTTGACGTTTTCCTCGGCGATTTCGCGCAACGCGACGACCGGGTTCTTGTCGCGGTCGCGATCGACGGTGATTTCGGCGCCGCTTGAGATGGCACGGGCGCGAGTCGCCGCGAACAACACCAGGTCGAACCGGTTGGGAATCTTGTCGACGCAATCTTCGACTGTAACGCGCGCCATGGCCAAAACTTTCGGTTTTCTAGAGGGGCGCCGTCTGACCGACGCCGGCTCGAAAGTCAAGCAACACTTGACCGCGAGCCCCGCTTCGTCTAACCGCCGCCGCTTCGCAATTGGCCCTGCACCCCCGGTGAAGCAGCGGCCGCGTCTATCTGTGGGATAGGCGGTGCGAGGCCGGGGTTCGAGCCCAATTTCGGGCTCGCAGCAGCAAATCGAAAGCGAATCGCATGAGCAAGCGTCATAGCAGCAAGTACAAGCTTGATCGCCGCATGGGCGAAAACATCTGGGGTCGCCCCAAGTCGCCGGTCAACAAGCGTGAATATGGTCCCGGCCAGCACGGCCAGCGCCGCAAGAGCAAGGTTTCGGACTTCGGCATCCAGTTGAAGGCCAAGCAGAAGCTCAAGGGCTATTATGGCGATGTGACGGAAAAGCAGTTCCGCGCCACCTATACCGCTGCCGTGAAGATGAAGGGCGATACCTCGCAGAACCTCATCGGCCTGCTCGAACAGCGCCTCGACATGGTCGTCTATCGCGCCAAGTTCGCGCCGACGATCTTTGCCGCTCGCCAGATCGTCAACCATGGCCATATCCTGGTCAACGGCCGCCGCTGCAACATCGCTTCGGCGAAGGTCAAGGCGGGCGACACTGTCGAACTCGGCGCCAAGGCCAAGGAAATGGCGCTGGTCATGGAAGCGCAAGGGCTGACCGAGCGCGAAGTGCCGGAATATGTCCAGGTCGAAGGACCCAAGGCAACATATGTCCGCGTGCCGTCGCTCGATGAAGTGCCGTATCCGGTGAAGATGGAACCCAATCTGGTCGTCGAGTTTTATTCGCGCTGATGTGATCGAAACGATTTGCCGGCCGGTTGTTCCGGTCGGTGTCGTGCCAGAACGCCATATCGACTCCGGTCGGTGTGGCGTTGCTGTTTTTGGCGCCCTGCCGCCGCGTATAATCGTCGCCCTTGCCCCCCCGCCTGCGCGCTGCTACGACTTGCACAACAGTGGCTTGGCCGCTGTGTTTCCCGGGCCTTCGTCCTGTCGTCTGCAAAGACGGTGTTTGGCGAGGAATCCCGCGAATTACGCTACCTGGCCGGGGTCGAGGCTGGGCGACTTTTTAGGGGCCGGATGATCGTTTCGCCAATTAGCTCAGCGCAAATCGCCCTTCGGGCCGGTTTGGCATGGGCGGCGTCCGATCGCGATTCGGTTTCGATTTTTCTTATCCCGCAACACAATGTCGAGCCCGCCGCAACGCGCAGGGCTGACGCAATAGACAAGCGCCGCCGGCGCCCGAATCAGGGCGGCCGCCGCGCCATGGAGCAATATCATGTCACTTCGCATGCTGATCGACGCCCGCCACCCGGAGGAGACCCGGGTCGCCGTCATCAATGGCCAACGCATCGAGGAATTTGACTTCGAAGCTGCTGATCGCAAGCAGCTCAAGGGCAATATCTACCTCGCCAAGGTTACCCGCGTCGAACCGTCCTTGCAGGCGGCGTTCGTCGAATATGGCGGCAATCGCCACGGCTTTCTGGCGTTTAGCGAAATCCACCCGGATTATTACCAGATCCCGCGTGAAGACCGCGAAGCCCTGCTGCGCGAGGAGGCCGAGTTTGCCGCCGAGCACGACGATCATCATCATGACGACGACAATCATGGCGACGACACCGACCCCGACGCGCCGCGCGACGAACTTGCTGAAACCGGCGGCCACAACGACGAGCCGACCGACGCGATGCGCCGCAAGCGCCAGTCGCTGCGTCGCCGCTACAAGATCCAGGAGGTCATCCGCCGCCGCCAGGTGCTGCTGATCCAGGTCGTCAAGGAAGAGCGCGGATCGAAAGGCGCGGCGCTGACCACCTATCTGTCGCTCGCCGGCCGCTATTGCGTGCTGATGCCCAACACCGCGCATGGCGGCGGCATCAGCCGGAAAATCTCCAACCTTGCCGATCGCCGGCGGTTGAAGGCGATCATGGCCGATCTCAAGCTGCCGACGGGGATGGGCGCCATCGTCCGCACCGCGGGGCTGAAGCGCAGTTCCGAAGATATCCGCCGCGATTTCGATTATCTGACGCGGCTGTGGGACGAAATCCGCGAGCGCACGCTGACCTCGTCGGCGCCGGCGCTGATCCATCAGGATTCGGACCTCATCAAACGCGCCATCCGCGACATCTATCATCGCGACATCGACCAGGTGCTCGTCGAAGGCCCCGAAGGCTTTGCCGATGCCGCGCGCTTCATGTCGATGCTGATGCCCGGCCATACCCCCAAGGTTGTCGAATATTCCGACAATGTGCCGCTGTTCCAGCGCTTTGGCGTCGAACAGCAGCTTGAGGGCATGTACCAGCCCGTCGTTCAGCTCAAGTCCGGGGGCTATATCGTCATCAACCCGACCGAGGCTTTGGTGTCGATCGACATCAATTCCGGGCGTTCGACGCGCGAATATGGCATCGAGGAAACCGCCACCAAAACCAACCTTGAAGCCGCCGAGGAGATTGGCCGCCAGCTGCGGCTGCGCGACATGGCCGGGCTCGTGGTGATCGATTTCATAGACATGGAAGTGTCGGCGAACACCCGCCGCGTCGAAAAGGCGGTGAAGGACGCGCTGCGCAACGATCGCGCCCGCGTCCAGATCGGCCGCATCTCGGCCTTCGGGCTGATGGAGATGAGCCGGCAGCGACTGCGCACCGGCATCCTCGGGGCGTCCACCCATATCTGCCCGATGTGCGAGGGCACCGGCATGGTGCGTTCGGTCGCCTCGGCGGCGCTGGCGGCGTTGCGCGCGCTCGAAGCCGAAGCGTTGCGGGGCCGCGCGAGCGAATTCACCCTGCGCGCCGGCGACGAGGTCGCGGTCTATATCCTCAATCGCAAGCGCATCGAGCTCGCCGAGCTTGAGGAACTTTACGGTGTCGCCATCGTCACTGTTCCCGATGAATCGCTGATCGGTCCCAACTTCGCCATCGATGCGGGCGGCGCGCCGCCGACCAAGAAGGTCGAGATGCGGGCGCTGCCGATGCCGGTGCGGATCGAGGACGATCCCGACGATTTCATCGATGCAGGCGACGAGGCGGAAGCCGAGGAGCGGCCGCAGGGCGAACGCGCCGAACGCGCCGAACGCGGCGGCCGCGACAACAAGCGCCGCCGGCGGGGTGGCCGCAATGGCCGTGGCGGTGACGAGCCGCGCGAAGGTGATCCGCGCGAAGACGGGCCGCGCGAAGACGGGGGCGATGTCGCCGGCGCGGTCGCTGCCGCCCCCGACCACGACGCCGATAGCGAAACCATTGCCCAGCCGGGCGAAACCGTCGCCGAGGCCGAAGCCCGCTTTGAGCGCGAGCCCGGCGATCGCAAGCGGCGTCGTCGTGGTCGTCGCGGCAAGCGTGAAGGCGCGCCGCGCGATGCCGCGGTGGTTGCGGAGGGCGACGAAGCGACGCCAATGATGCGCGAAGCGGCGCCCGTGGTTGGCGAAACGGCGCCAATGGTGCGCGAAGCGGCGCCAATGGCCGACGACGCGACCAAGCCCAAGCGGGCGCGGCGCCGCAAGGCGGTCGACACCGAAACCGTGCCCGATCTGCCGGTCGCGGTTGCCGAAGCCATCGTCGCACCGGTCGTCGAAACGCTGCCGGAACCCGAAGCCAAGGGGCCGCGCAAGCGTCCGAGCAAGGCCAAGCCCAGCGCCCCGGTCGCGGTTGTCGAAGCGGCGACTGTCGTTGCGGAAGCATTGGTCGCGGAAGAACCCGCCGCCAAGCCGAAGCGCGCACCGCGCAAGGCCAAGGCTGTCGAAGCCGCCGCTGAAGCTGCGCCTGCGGCCCCCAAGGCTGCTCCCAAGGCTGTCGCCGCGCCGGTTGTCGAAGTCCCGGCTGCCGTCGCCGAGACTGCGGTCGCCGAGACGGACGAAGCGCTTTCGACCGGCCCCTTGCGCAAGGGTTGGTGGCTGCGCACCTTCGGTTGAGCCGTTCTGGCGGGCGGGGTCCGCACGACCCCGCCCGCCAGACCTCTGGACCGACCCGCCAGCCGCATGGGGAAACTGGCCTTCGCCATGGCCAAGAAACCGTTGCAGCGAAGCATCTGGCGCGGATGGGGCTGCTGCGCCTATGTAAGCGTCATGATACCGGACGAAACTTCTCCGCGCGCCGCGCTCGGTCGCGTCATCCTCGTCGGGGCCGGCCCCGGTGCTGCCGACCTGCTGACCATCCGCGCCGCGCGGGCGTTGGCGATTGCCGACGTTGTTGTCCATGACGGGCTTGTCGGCGCCGATGTCCTGGCGCTCGTCCCCGCCACGGCCCGGCTGATCTCGGTCGCCAAGCGTCGCGATCGCCACACCATGCAGCAGGCGGCGATCGGCGACCTGCTGGTCGCGGAGGCCCGCGCCGGCAATATCGTCGTGCGGTTGAAGGGCGGCGACCCGTTCATCTTTGGCCGCGGCGGCGAGGAAGTCAGCGCCTGCGTCGCCGGCGGCGTCGCGGTCGAGGTCATCCCCGGCATTTCGGCGGCGCTCGGTGGTGCCGCGGCGGCGAAAATGCCGCTGACGCATCGCGACCATGCCTCGATCGTCAGCTTTGTCGCCGGCGAATGCCGCGGGCTTTCCGAACAGAATTGGGTCGGCCTCGCCGGCAAGGGCCGCACGCTGGTCGTCTACATGGGCGTAACCGGCGCCGAACGCATCGCCGAAAAGCTCATCGCCGACGGGCTTTCGCCCGACACCCCGGTCGCCATCCTCGAACGCGCCACCCACTCCGACATGCGCGTGCTGCGCGCGCTGCTCGCCGATCTCGGCGGCATCGTGGCGCGCCGGGGTGTCCGCTCGCCAGCCCTTATCATTGTCGGCGATGTCGCCAGGCTTGGCGGCGACGCCGCGCTTTCTCAAATCACAAAGGCCATTCCATGCCCCGCATCCTGACCGGCAACCGCCTCGAAACCGGCGACGTGCTGTGGTGGAACGGCTCCGACTGGAGCCTCCACCTCAGGGACGCCGTCGCCATCGGCGATGAAGGCGATGCGCTGGTGGCGCGCCTGGTCACAGAAGAACGCATCAACGACCCGCTGCTGATCGACGCCGACCAGACCGCGACCGGCTGGAGGCCCAAATCGACCCGCGAGCGCGTCCGCGCCGTTGGCCCCAGCGTCCGCCCCGATTTCGCCTTGCCCAGCCTGCCCGTGGAAGCCATCTGATGTATCGTTACGATCAATTTGACCAGGCCATCGTCGACGCCCGCGTCGCCGAGTTCAAGGACCAGGTCGGCCGCCGCCTGCGCAACGAGATCACCGAGGACCAGTTCAAGCCGCTGCGGCTGATGAACGGCCTGTATCTCCAGCTACACGCCTATATGCTGCGCGTCGCCATCCCCTATGGGACGTTTTCGGGCACCCAGATGCGCATGCTGGCGCATATCGCCCGCAAATACGACCGCGATTACGGCCATTTCACCACGCGCCAGAACATCCAGTACAACTGGATCAAGCTCGATCAGTTCAGCGACCTGCTCGACGACCTGTCGAAGGTCGAGATGCACGCCTTCCAGACCAGCGGCAATTGCATCCGCAACATCAGCTCGGACCAGTTCGCCGGTGCCGCCGCCGACGAGCTCGCCGATCCGCGGCCCTATGCCGAGCTGCTGCGGCAATGGTCGACGCTGCACCCGGAATTCTCGTTCCTGCCGCGCAAGTTCAAGATCGCCGTCATCGCCAGCGACACCGATCGCGCCGCCATCCAGCTTCATGATATCGGGCTGCAGCTGCGCAAGAACGATGCCGGCGAATTGGGCTTTCGCGTCTATGTCGGCGGCGGCATGGGGCGGACGCCGATCATCGGCAAGATTTTGCGCGAATTCATCCCCGTCGGCCAGTTCCTCAGCTATTCCGAGGCGATCCTGCGCGTTTACAATCGCTATGGCCGCCGCGACAACATCTACAAGGCGCGCATCAAGATCCTCGTCCTCGAGCTCGGGATCGCCGAATTCGCAGCCCAAGTCGAAGCCGAATGGGCGCTGCTGGAGCCGCTCGGGCTCGATGCCCCCAAGGCCGAATATGACCGGATCAGCGCGCAATTCCCCGAGCCGGCGTATGACCGGTCGGCGCCCGACAGCCTTGACCTTGCCGATCCGGATTTCGCCGTCTGGGTGGCGCAGAACGTCCATGCCCATAAACAGCCGGGCTATGCCATCGTGACGATCAGCCTCAAACCCAAGGCCGGCATCCCCGGCGATGCCTCGTCGGCGCAGATGGAGCTGATCGCCGACCTGGCGGAAAAATACGCCCAGGACGAAATCCGCGTCACCCACAGCCAGAACCTCGTGCTCGCGCATGTCAGGAAGGCCGATCTCTACACCATCTGGCAGGCGCTGGCGGCGGCCGACCTGGCGACGCCGAACCTTGACCTGATCACCGATATCATCGCCTGCCCGGGGATGGATTATTGCACGCTGGCCAATGCGCGCTCGATCCCGATTGCCCAGAAGATCGCCGCCAAGTTCGAAAATGACATCGCACAGCAGCGCGATCTCGGCGAATTGAAGATCAAGATTTCGGGCTGCATCAATGGCTGCGGCCATCACCACGCCGGCCATATCGGCATCCTCGGCGTCGACAAAAAGGGCGAGGAAGCCTATCAGTTGCTGCTCGGCGGCTCGGGCGCCGAAGATGCGTCGCTGGCCAAGATCCTCGGGCCGGGCATGGATGAAGACGGCATCGTCGCCGCCGTCGACAAGCTCATCGCCTTCTACAAGACCGCCCGCACCGACCCATCCGAGCGGTTTCTCGATACCTATCGCCGCCTCGGCGCCGCGCCGTTCAAGGAAGCCGTTTATGCATGAGGTCGATACCCAAAATCAGGTTCCGGTTGCCGACGTCGTGCCGCCGCCGCTCGATAACGCGCCCGCCACCTTGCGCTTTCGCACCGACGTTCCCGATGACGGCCCGCTGGCGCACCTGGCGGAATTTCTCGCCGACAGCAATGCCGTCGCCGTGCGGATCGATCCCGACGATGATGCGCGGGTGCTGATCCCGCATCTCGGGCGCTTGCGGCTGATCGAAGTGGCGTTTCCCAAATTCCGCGACGGTCGCGGTTATTCGTCGGCGCGTATCCTTCGCGAAGCCGGGTTCACCGGCGAAATCCGCGCCGCCGGCGATGTGCTCGTCGATCAGATCGGTTTCATGCTGCGGGTGGGCTTCGACAGCTTCGCGCCGGCAAAGCCGCTCGATCCGGCGGTGGTGAAGTTGACGCTCGAACGCTATCCCTATGTCTATATGAAGGCCGCCGACGGCAAGCAGCCGGTGTGGGCGTTGCGGCATGGCTAAAGGCGCGCTTGCTCACGCGGGGGCTAGTGTCGCGCTTGCGCACGCGGGAGCTGGCGGCGCGCTTGCGCAGGCGGGGTCTGAGCCGGCGCGCCAGATCGACCAGATCGAAACGGCGCCGCCGTTCACCGCCGCCGATGTGGCGCGGCTGACCGCGAAATATGACGGCGTCGCCACGCAGGACATGCTCGCCGACCTGCTGGCGGGCGAATTGCACGGCCGCGTCGCCGCGGTTTCGTCGTTCGGCAGCGAATCGGCGGTGCTGCTCGACATGGTGGCGGCGGTCGACAAGGATGTTCCCGTCATCTTCGTCAACACCCAGAAGATCTTCGGCGAGACGCTGGCCTATTGCGACGAGCTCACCGAAAAACTCGGCTTCACCGACCTGCGGGTCTTTCGCCCCGATCCGCGCCTTCTCGCCGCCAACGACAGCACCAGCCTGCGCTGGAGCTATGACCCCGACGGTTGCTGCGACCTGCGCAAGGTCGAGCCGCTGCGCCGCGCCCTGGCGCCGTTCGAAGCCTGGATTTCGGGCCGCAAGGGCTTCCAGACCGGCCGCGGCGCGCTGCCGCGCTTTGAAATCGACGAAGGCCGGTTGAAGATCAACCCGCTGGCGGACTGGACCCGCGAAGCCATCGACGCGCGTTTCGCCGCGCGCGACCTGCCGCGTCACCCGCTGGAAGCGCAAGGCTATCCATCGGTCGGCTGCGTCCCCTGCACATCGCAGGTTCAACCCGGCGAAGACCCCCGCGCCGGGCGCTGGCGCGGTTGGGACAAGAGCGAATGCGGGATCCACGACCCGGCGTTTTGAAGCGCTAGTCTAGGTGACATCACCGAGAACACCATCACCATCTGCATCTGGTTTGGGGCCGTGGGATTGGCACTCAGAGACGGCGGCGAGATTTGGCGGCTATGGATTGCGCCCAGAGACGATTCTGGCCCATCCAAGATGCTGCCTTCCCCGCAAAGCCCCGGAAATCGGGCGGTAAATCCGCCTTCGCGACCGCCGGTCGCGTTTGGTCTCGGACCGAAAGAATGTCAAATCGCATCCAAACGGGGCTCTGACTCACTTTCCGTGCAGCGCAGACCAGACATCTCGGATCAAAATCACCTAAGCGGCACCATTCCTCAAAACATCGTTGAAAAACAATCGTCTAGGGGAATGTTGCGCCCGAACTGTAACGCAAGGGTGTTACACAGTTTGGGAGCGAAGGAGGGGTTAACGGCTTCAGATCGCTCACAAAAACGTCGTGCTGACTGTTACACA